>JANQHU010000273.1 GCA_028282485.1 Bacillota bacterium | reverse complement strand
GGTAAATGGATTTGTTAAAGTTCCAGAACGCGGCACTTGCCGAAGGGTGGTTTACTTATTAGCGGAACATGTAAAGCATTTAGCCACCAATCCTAATCCCCAGAGAAACCTAACAAGTTATAATTGGCGAAATATTGCTAATCTGGTGAATGGCTTTAGTAAATTTCCTGACAAATATGAATGTCAAAATGCGATCAGTTCCTTGTTGGAGCATGTCGATCATTTAATTAAAAAACGGGATCCCCAGAAAAATCTTAACAGCAGTGAGCCTAAAATAATTGCAAAGTTGGTGAATGGGTTTAGTAAATTTCCGAAACTGAGAGGTTGCCCGATAGTAGTTAGCCTACTTGGGAAGCATGTGCGGCAATTAGCCACTAATAGGGATCCCCGAAAGAATCTAAATAGTTTTAAGTGGCAAGAATTTGCGAATTTGGTCAATGGCTTTAGTAAATTTTCCAATAATGATGAATGTCAGGCTGCAATTATTTTTATGGCGGAGCATGTGCATCATTTATTAAAGCAGAGGGATTCCAAGAAAAATTTAACTAATTCCGATTTTCAACACATTGCAAATTTGGTAAATGGGTTTAGTAAATTTCCGGAGCAGAGAGGTTGCTCGGAAGTGGTTAGCTTACTCGGAAAGCATGTGCAGCAATTAGCCACTAATAGGGATCCCCGAAAGAATCTGAACGGTTTTAAGTTGCAAGAAATTGTCAACCTGGTCAATGGCTTTAGTAAATTTCCCGATAATGAGGAATGTCAAAAGGCAATTTTTTTATTAGCCGAATATCTAGATACTATCTGTAAAAACCAAAATAAACAAAAATTTTTAGAAAATTTTTTGGTAGAAAAAACAGTAATTCTGATCAATGGCTTAAGCAAATTTCCTGAAAATAATCATTGTCAAGAGGTAATTTCTTTGCTGGCAGATCATGTAGTTAGTTTCACTTATAATCCAGATCCGGAGAAGAATTTAAACAGTTTTAATGCAAAAACCATAGCCAACATAGTCAATGGCTTAAGTAAATTCCCGGAGATAACAAATTGCCAAACGGCAATTTTTTTAATAGCGGATCATATTTCTCATTTATTAGCTGATCCTCAGCAACAGAAATACTTAACTAGTTATACCCCCCAAGGAATTGCGGCTCTGGCCAATGGGTTTAGTAAATTTGCCGATGCAAATAACTGTCGGGCTGTTTGTGCTAAGATAGCCCAAGCGGTTTTAGAGAAAAAAGACTTAGGCAATGAGTTTGAAATACTGCATTTTTGTTTGTTACTTAATGCTTTTGGGAAATGGATCGAAGAACCTTTTGTTGAAGCTAGTGCCAAAATAACCAGTTGTTTGAATTCTCAAAAGAGTTGGCCCCAACAAGCGAGTATTACTAGTTTAGCTATGGCGGTTAATTCCTTGAGTCGCCTGGGGATGGAGATGAATGATCACCAAAAAGAAGAAGTACAGGCTTTATTAAAACAGATTGCAACACACCTTGAGTATCATCCAGCAAAATTTCAAAAAATCAGCTTAATTTCTTTAGGAATGTTACTAAAAGGATTTTTTAAAGCCAGATTACTAGAAGAGGAGGCAGTCAAACAATTAATTCCGAGTTGTCTGGCCCAAATTCGGGAATACCACCGTTCGCAGCAATTGCAGCAATCTGGTTTAGAAACAATAGGAACTATTTGTATTGCTTTATCACCACTGCTGCGGTCTTTTCCTTTACGGGAGCACCGCGGGGAAGTACTAGATTTATTAATGAATAAACTCTACCCCATTGTCCAGGAGAAGTTAGCCTTATACCATCAGGACCAAACTAGTTCGGTAGCTGTACGCAAGGAGTGTCAGAGCAGAAAACCAGCTCTGTCTATTTATCAAATTCTTAAAACCTACGCCGCAGTAGTCGAACATTGGACTTTTGCCAACGTGCCCGAGAAACGGCGGA
This sequence comes from Bacillota bacterium, assembly GCA_028282485.1. Taxonomy (GTDB): domain Bacteria; phylum Bacillota; class UBA4882; order UBA8346; family UBA8346; genus JANQHU01. The sequence continues at coordinate 513 of JANQHU010000273.1, read as the reverse complement.
GCCAATTACGGGCCAAACGCCAGGAAGTGGAAAGCTGGCTAAAACAGGTTTACCAGAATTCGGAAACTTTAATAATCAATGATCTGAGTAAATATAGTTGGGATTTGATTGCTGAATTGGAAGCGGAGAATCCTACCAAAATTCTAGACAATTTTATTATCAAACATCAAAGAGAGATTATGGCTCAAAGTCCCCCCACCAAGTTTAATTATCAGCAGGTCTTTGCTGAGCTGAATCAGGAACCAGCTACCCCCGTGGAGGGAAAAGGGATCATTAACTTACCCGAGTATAATTTTAAAGGCAAACAGCTTTCCGCCGGAAGCAAACGATACTCTATCTTGGGACGCTTAACGGGGGGGAGATTACCACTGGCCCTGGTAAGTATACCCGGCCGCCTGAGCACTTACATGTTGGGGCGAACCGTAAAGATCACCCACATTCCCTATCGTTTGGATTTGTTTGGGGGGAACATGATGAAAAGCCACCGAAAGACTCTCCGAGACATTGCAGATG
>JANQHU010000265.1 GCA_028282485.1 Bacillota bacterium | reverse complement strand
TACCTGGGTTATTACCTGAAATGGGATCCCCAGGAATGCTACTACTATGCTGTCGAGAATACTGGATTTCAGGCTAACTCGGAACGAACCGAAGGCTCCTATTCCAAATATAGTTCCATTGACGATAAGATTGACCCTTTGCATTATTATACCACTTTAATTAAATTTGGCATTGGGCGGGCCACCTATGATTCGGCCCAGGAGATTCGCAATCAAAAGATTACCCGGGAAGAAGGAGTCGCCTTAGTCCGAAAATACGACGCCGAGTTTCCGGCAAAATATTTCCAAGAAATTTTGGAATATATGGGAATTAGTGAGGCCCGTTTTTGGGAGATTATCGACCAGGCTCGTTCCCCTCATTTATGGGTTAAAGAAGCAGGTCAGTGGCGGTTAAGACACCCCATATCTTAAAACAAGTTGGAGATGAGCAGCGAGTGAATAATATTGCAGTGGATAAACCTGATGCTGGCGAATTGATTATTGCCGGGCGCCGAATTGGCCTCGAGCAGCCCCCTTTAGTGATTGCCGAGATCGGGATCAACCATGAGGGTGATTTGGATAAAGCCATCGCCATGATCGACGCCGCCGCCGGGGTAGGCTGTGAATGTGTCAAATTTCAGTCCCATGTGATTGAGGACGAGATGATTCCGAATAACGTGATCCCCGGTAATGCCCGGGAGTCCATTTGGGAAATCATGCGACGCTGTGCTTTTAGTGAGTCCCAAGAACGGGAGCTAAAGCAGTACACCGAGAAGCGGGGCATGATCTTTTTGTCAACGCCCTTTTCCCGGGCTGCGGCAGAACGCTTAAAACGGCTAGAGGTGGCCGCTTACAAGATTGGATCGGGGGAGTGCAATAATTATCCTTTGGTAAAACATATTGCTAGCTTTGGTAAGCCGGTAATCTTGAGTACGGGCATGAATGATTTGGACAGTATTGCCAAATCGGTAGCTCTGTTGCGAGACGCCCAGGTTCCCTTTGCCTTAATGCATTGCACCAGTATCTATCCTACTCCTTATCAGAAAGTTCGTTTAGGGGCCCTTGCAGAATTAACCGCCGCCTTTCCGGGAGTGGTCGTGGGGCTTTCGGATCATTCTCTTTCCAATTATCCTTGCTATGGGGCGGTAGCCCTGGGGGCCCGAATTTTAGAGCGTCATTTTACCGCTGATAAAACCTGGCCGGGCCCGGACATCGAGATTTCTATGGATCCGCAGGAGTTAAAAGAGTTACTGGAAGGGAGTCAGGCCATCTTTGCGGCCGCCGGGGGGAGCAAGACTATCCTGGCGGAAGAGCAGCCCACCATTGATTTTGCTTATGCTTCGGTGGTGACTATTAAAGAGATTCAGCCGGGGGAGGTTTTTAGCAGTGAAAATCTCTGGGTGAAACGTCCCGGTACCGGAGAGATTAAAGCGGTAGATTATGAGAAAATAATTCGTAAAAAAGCCCGGGTGGCCATTCCCCCTCATGTTCAATTAAAATGGGACTGGGTTTTGAGTGAGAGCCCATGAAAAAAATTGTCTTTGTTACCGGAACCCGTGCCGATTTTGGCAAACTAAAACCACTGATGTTAGCCGTTGATCAGGATCCGGCCTTTGAATGTCTAATCTTTGCTACGGGAATGCACGTGCTTTCTCGTTATGGCGCGACGGTGGAAGAAGTCCAGAAGGCAGGCTTCCGGAATATTCATACTTATATGAACCAGATTTACGGGGAACCCATGGAGATGGTGTTGGCTAATACCATTAGCGGTCTTTCTCGCTATCTGCACGAGTATCAGCCGGATCTGATTGTGGTCCACGGGGATCGGGTGGAGGCCTTGGCCGGAGCAATCACCGGGGCCCTCCGCAATGTTTTGGTAGCCCATATTGAAGGGGGCGAGCTCTCGGGCACTATTGATGAATTGATTCGCCATTCGGTTTCGAAGATGTCTCACCTCCATTTTGTAGCCAACCAAGAGGCGGAGGAAAGGTTGCGGCAGCTGGGGGAGTCCCCGGAACGGATCTATGTAATTGGTTCCCCGGATATTGATATTATGTTATCGGAGCAGCTGCCTACTTTTAAAGAAGTAACCGCCCGGTACGGAATTCGGTTTCGCAAGTACGGGATTGTCATGTATCATCCCGTGACCACGGAGCTTAATCAGCAGCGGGAACGAGCCCGGGCCTTAGTGGATGCTTTAATTAATAGCAAAATGAATTATATTGTGATCTATCCCAATAATGATGTGGGTTGTGAAGAGATTTTTGCCGAGTACCAACGTTTAGAAAAGAAGTCTCATTTTCAAATCTTTCCGTCACTCCGCTTTGAGTATTTTTTAAGTCTCTTAAAACACGCGGGTTTTATTATTGGTAATTCCAGCGCCGGAATTCGGGAAGCTCCGGTTTATGGGGTGCCAACGGTGAATGTGGGTACCAGGCAGCAGAATCGTTTTCATTACGAGTCAATCTTGGATGTGGGCTACAACCAGCAAGCTATTCTAAGGGCGATTAATCAAGTGCGCTACCTCCCCAAAAGCAAGCCCTGTCATTATTTTGGCAACGGCCATAGTGGCCCGGAGTTTTTAGCAGCCCTCCAGACCCCCGAACTCTGGCAGATTGGGACCCAGAAACAGTTTTGTGATCTGGTGGCTACTTGTGGCAAGATTCAGCCACTTCACTTCGTACCGTAATCTCTTTCTGGCGAAAACCGCCGACCCCTAACAAAATAATCTTGCGGGAATCTTTTAAATACTTTTCGTAATAACGTTTTGTCTTAATCTGTTGTAAAGCGGTATCCGCCTGGTCTAGCTTAAACTCGATAAGATAGATCTGGTTTTCTAATTCTAAAACCCCGTCAATCCGTCCTTTGTCTGTATTTTCTTCCAAAATAATTTCGGCACCCAAGAGGGCTAAGACTAGATAAAATAAGGATTGGTAATAAGCTTCAAACTCCAAATGCAAGATGGCAGGAATCCCGGCAAATAAGGCAATAAGACATTTGGTAAAACGAGGGATATTTTCTTCTGCCAAATAATCCAGCATATCCAGATACAAGGGTTCGGTATCAGGAGCTGGTAATCCGCTGAAAGTAGCCAGTAAATGAATTAAAAAAGACTCTTTCACTTCAAAATTAGGGTAAGAGAGGGTATAGCGGCGATTGCGGTACTTTTTAATGGTTAGGTAGCCAGTTTGAAACAAGAGAGCGGCAGGATGGATCTTTTCCAAGTCAAAAGACTCAAAAACAGCTTCTCCAGCTTTATAACCGTCAAAGTCGGCTACCTGGACCTTTTGTTCTTTAATTAAGTTAAGCAAAAAAGTAGGAGTAGCAGTCTGAAACCAGTAATTGCGAAAAAGCTTACTATCAAATAGATTAAGAATCCCAAAAGGATTATAGACAGTACTCTGGCCGTCAAACCAGCTATAACCATTGTACCATTTTTTAATCTTAGCGAGAAGCGCCGCTTTCTGGGTTGCTTCTTTGTGGGCCAAGATCTCCACATATTCGGAGAATGAGGCTTCTAACTCAGCTTGAGTATAGCCACAAAGAGTATTATATTCCGGAAGCAGAGTAATATCTTTGAGATTATTCAGTTTCGAAAAGATGGAAACCTTGGAAAACTTGGAAACACCAGTGATCAAAACGAATTTTAAGTACTTATCCATATACTTAATAACCTCGTAAAAACTGGCCAAAACCGCTTTATTCTCGTCCGCTTTGGCGATGTTTTCAAGATGATCAACGATTGGCTTATCGTATTCATCAATGAGAATCACGACTGGACCGAATTGATCATGAAGCCTTTTAGTTAGTTCGAGAAGTTTTTCTTTATTTTCCACTGCTTCTAGAAGCAAGCCGTATTCCTCGGCGGTTTTGTCTAAAAAATAATTGATATTCTTTTCAAAATTAGTTGGATCCTTAGAATGTGTAATAACACTAAAATCCATATGAATCACCGGATGTTTTTGCCAAGGGATTTGGTCGTAAATCCATAGGTCGCGGAATAAGTTCCGGTTGCCAGCAAAAATTTCTTTCAGGGTGGAAAGTAAAAGGCTCTTGCCAAAGCGGCGGGGCCGGGAAAGGAAATAGTAGTTAGAACCACTAGCAATTAAGTCGAAAATTAGTTTCGTTTTATCTATATACAAATAGTCATTTTCAATTAATTTACTAAAGGTTTGAATCCCCAAAGGTAGTTTCTTCATTAGTCAATCAGCTCCCGAAAAAGACTTGTGTAGCTATTTTTTATTATACTATAAATTGAAACTGATTACTAAAAAATTTATAATTCTTTAGCCTTCTTTCCGGATTTAGTCTAAAAAAATCAGCCCAACCTGCCGAATAAATTTCAAAGAAGCAATAATTCACAATTAAAGGAATGTTTATCGTAAATGTCCAAAACTAGCGTGATTATTACCGGAGCTACTGGGTTACTCGGCAGTAGTTTGACCGCTTTTTTTTCGGAACTTGAAGAGTATCAGGTTTATCCTCTCTCCCGGAGCACGGGCCAGGATCTCACTGATGAAACTGCTGTCCGAGAATGGTTTGCCAACCATCCGGCCGACTACCTGATCAATCTGTTTGCCCTCACCGACACCGTCACTCCCGGGCAAGCGCGCGAAACTCTTTTTGAGATTCCCTTAGCTAGTTTGCGACAATTTTTAGAAGTCAATGTCACCGCCCTTTTTTCCGTCTGTCGGGAGTTTGCCAGACAGAGTACGGCCAAAGGGATTATTAATTTTAGCTCCATTTATGGAGTGGTCGCCCCCAAGCCGCAGCTGTATTCGCAAGGTGAAAAACAGATTGGTTACTGTGTTTCCAAAGGGGCTGTTTTGCAGCTCTCTAAGCATTTGGCCGTACATCTGGCGCCCCGGGTACGGGTAAACACGGTGGTTTTGGGGGGAGTGGCCGATGGCCAAGGGGCAGAGTTTTTAGCTAAATATCAGCAGGAGACTCCTTTAGGAAGAATGATGGCTAAAGAAGAGCTCCATCAGTTAATCAAATTTTTATGTTCCGACGGCTCAAGTTATATGACCGGAAGTACGATAACTGTAGATGGAGGCTGGACTACATGGTAAGAGGAGCTGTGATAAATAGTGATTGACATTAATTTTTATATGAAGATTAATGACCTAAAAAAGCGCTTAATGCAAGGAGAAAAAATGGAGCAGGCTCTAGTGAGGGAAGCCTTAGAAGCAGCCCGGAGCCCCCAACCGGTCGTCTTTAATATAGAGACTACCAATGCATGTAATATGCGGTGCCAAATGTGCCCCCGAACCACTTTGATGACTCGTCCCATTGAGACGCTCCCCAGGGCTGTTTTTGAGAAGATTGTGGCGGAGATGGAGCCTTTCACCCCGGAACAATGGCAAAAGTGGCAGTTGTTTGCCCAGCAGAATTACGGGATTAGCCCTGAAGAGATGAGTGAGAACCATTTTTTCCTCTACATTTTACCCCGGGTGGTTATTCTCCATGGTTATGGCGATCCCCTTTTAGATAAACAGATTGCCAAACGGGTGGAATTATTAACTGCCAAGGGAATCCCTTCTTATTTTAGCTGTAATCCGGCCAATATTGACGTGGCTAAATCGGAAGCCCTTTTTGCCAGTGGCTTAACTTATATTAAATACTCCATTGAGAGTGTGGATGATCAGAAACATCAAGATATCCGTGGCCAAGCCTCTAATTTTAGTGAGAGCTATCAGAAGATCCTAAAACTTTTGGAGCTCAAAAAGAAACAGGGCTATCAGACGGAGATCGTCATTACCATGATCGACTTTGATAACTCGTGGCAAGAGCATGATTACCAGAAATTACAAACGGCTTTTGCCGATAAAGATGTTTATCTCTATATGAAGTCTTTGGACCAAAGGTGGTATACCCAAAGTAAGGAGCAAAAACCCACTCAGTCGATTCATTGGACGGAGTTTTGTCAGTTT
>JANQHU010000318.1 GCA_028282485.1 Bacillota bacterium | reverse complement strand
ATCCGGCTATTGATTTTGTAGTCTTTGGCGAAGGGGAAGTGACTTTTCAAGAATGGTTGGAGGCTCTAACGAACCCCCAGCCTCGTTGGCAGGAGATTGCCGGTTTGGTTTATCGGGAGGGGACTGCAGTAAAGCTGAATCCTCCTCGTCCGGCTCTAGCCGATCTGAGTCGGCTCCCTTTTCCTTATCCGGAAGACCTAGCAGATTTGCGGCAACGGTTAGTTTACTATGAATCTTCCCGAGGTTGCCCGAATCGCTGTCAGTATTGTCTCTCGGCAAATGAAACAGGAGTACGTTATTTGCCATTAGATAAAGTACTGCAAGATTTAGCCAGGTTTATGGCGGCGGGAATTACTCAGGTAAAGTTTGTGGATCGTACTTTTAATTGTAATCCTGAAAGAGCCCGGATGATCTGGCGTTTTTTGCTAGCTAACCCGGGAGAGACTAATTTTCATTTTGAAATTATGGGCGAATTATTAGCCGAAGAAGACCTAGAGCTATTAGCCAAGGCGCCCCTGGGGCTATTTCAATTCGAAATTGGGGTTCAGAGTACTAATGCCGAGACGCTAGCTCTGATTCAGAGAAAAATGAACTTGACCAAGTTAAAGAGTCAGGTGGGGCAGCTCATAAAGCGTAGTCAGGTGGTGGTTCATTTGGATCTGATTGCCGGATTACCCGGTGAGGACTATCAGTCTTTGGCTCGGAGTATTAACGAGACCCTAGCTTTACGCCCCCAACGCTTACAGTTGGGTTTTCTTAAGTTGCTCCACGGCTCGGGATTGCGGGAGCGCGCCAAAGAATATGGCTATCTCTTTACTCAGGAACCACCCTATGAAGTTTTAGCCAGCCAGTGGTTGAGTTATGAAGAGATGTTGCAATTAAAAGTCATTGAAGATTTAGTAGATCGTTATTATAATGCGGGGCGCTTCCAATTAACGTTGGAGTATTTAATGGCTTGCTATCCTACGGCCTTTACTTTTTGGGAGAGTTTAGCGATCTGGTGGCGGGCAGCGGGGTATGATGCGTTGGCTCACAAAAGTCGGGAGCTATATCGGTATTTATTAACCTACTTTCAGGAGAAAGTAAGCTTTGATACAGAGGCGATCCAAAACTATCTTAAATACGATTTATTATCCCGGGAAAGAATCCCGGAATTACCCCAGTGGCTAGGAGACTCGCTGAGCCCAGAGCTCCGTCGGTTTAGTTATCAGTTTTGGCAAGATGAGGCTAATCAAAAAGAGTATTTACCACCCAAATTTCACGGGATGACCATTCGAGAGATTCAACGCCGCGTCTCATTTGCTGAGTTTGCTTTTGATCCGGTAAAGATAATTAAAAATATTAACCAAAAACCCAATGATGAAAAGACAATTTATTTATTTGTTTATGATGGCCCTCAAATAACCCCCAGGAGTCTATAAAAACTTTTAATTTTTAATAAATATTTTGTTGTGCATTGCTGTTATCCGTGATATAATTTAGATTAACATGGTATCGGGTAAGCGAGGTGAGTAATTTATGAAAGAAGCGATTCATCCACAATATTATGATACACGGGTTACTTGTGCTTGTGGGTATACTTTTGAGACTGGTTCGGTTAAACCAGAAATTCGCGTAGAAATTTGTTCCAACTGTCATCCCTTTTATACCGGAAAACAACGGAAAATTGAGAGTGGCGGTCAGGTAGATAAATTCAAACGACGGTTACAAAAGAAATAAGCAGATAAAAAGGCGAGGATATTCTTGTGAATCCTCGCTTTTGCGTGAATTGAAAAAATTTTTTTCGAAAAATTTTTTTATTGAACTTTATTAAATAATAAACGTTATTATATAATAGATAGTAATTAGATTTTTTTTAGGAAAAAAGAGGTGTTTTAAAAATGGCCAAAAAACCACTATCTCCAACTTATGGCGGGCAAGCGGTTATTGAAGGAGTAATGATGCGGGGGCGGGATAACCTGGCGGTGGCGGTCCGGAAGAATAATGGGGAAATAGTAGTCCACCAGGAACCGGTAAGCACTCTGGCTAAAAAGTATCCTGTTTTAAAATACCCTTTATTGCGTGGGATAGTGGCTCTGGGAGAGTCTTTTACGGTGGGAATGAAAGTACTAATGTTTTCCGCTAACCAGTTTGTAGAAGAAGAAGATAAACCGGAAGTGAAACTCTCGCCTTGGGAAGGTTTTTTAATGGTGGGGCTTGCTTTGGTAATGGCAATCCTTCTCTTTGTAGTCTTGCCCTTAATGGGGCGTTCGTTGATCGGAAATATTATTGATAGTTCTTTTTGGGGAAATGTATTTGAGAGTGTTTTACGAATGCTCATTTTAGTGGGCTATATTAGTGCTGTTTCCCTTTTAAAAGACATCCAAAGGGTTTTTGCCTATCATGGAGCCGAGCATAAAACCATCAATGCCTTTGAGGCCAAAAAAGAGTTGACGGTGGAGAATGTCCGACAGTTTACTACCTTTCATCCCCGCTGCGGGACTAGTTTTTTACTGTTTGTGGTAGTAGTTAGTGCCGTGATTTTTTCTTTTTTACATTATGAAAGTCTTTTAATGCGTTTTGTCATGCGCATTGCCTTGTTACCATTAGTAGCCGGAATTTCTTACGAGATTATTCGTTTTACCGGGCGACATCAGGAGTTTTTTCTCTGGAAGGCTTTAAGCATGCCGGGTTATTGGTTGCAAAAGCTAACTACCCGCGAACCGGATGATCAGATGTTAGAAGTAGCTATTACTTCTTTGCAAACTGTTTTGGAAGCCGATGCCGCGGAAAGTTCTAAGGAGAAAAAACCTTCAATGGCATCAGAGGGAGAGGCTTCTTTGGCGGAAAAACCAGCTTTAAGTAATGAAACCACTTCGTAAGGAGTTTTTTCTTGCTCAATATACCAACATGGGAGTAGAAAGTAAATTATGATTGATAAATTAGAATCCATTGAACAAAAGTACTACGAACTAAATGCCCAGCTTAGCGATCCTCAGGTGATCGGGGATTATGCTTTATTTCAAAAGCTAGCTAAAGCGCAAGCGGCCATTAGTGAGATTACGGAGACTTATCAGGTTTATAAAAGAGTTCAGGAAGATTTAGAGTTAGCCCAGGAAATGTGCGCTATGGAAAGTGGCGAGTCGGCCCGGCTTTTAGAAGCAGAAATTAAGAGTCTCAAAGAAGAAAGAGAGGCTCTGCGGAATCAACTAAACATATTGTTAATCCCCAAAGACGAACGAGATGAAAAGAATGTGGTAATGGAAATTAGGGCCGGAACCGGTGGGGATGAGGCTGCTATTTTTGCAGGTGATTTATTTCGCATGTATGCCCGGTATGCCGAAACCCAAGGGTGGCGGGTTGAATTATTAAGCGCCAGTGAATCGGAGCGGGGTGGCTTTAAGGAAATAGTTTTTATAGTTGAGGGTAGTGGGGCTTATAGCCGCTTTAAATTTGAAGGTGGTGTGCATCGGGTGCAACGGGTACCAGAGACTGAAGCCAGTGGCCGGATCCATACTTCTGCGGCGACGGTGGCGGTCATGGTCGAGGCGGAAGAGGTTGATGTAGAGATTAACCCCAACGATCTCCGAGTCGATGTCTTCCGGGCGGGCGGCCACGGGGGCCAGTGTGTGAATACCACTGATTCGGCGGTACGGATTACCCATTTACCTACTAATCTGGTAGTTACCTGCCAGGATGAGAAATCCCAATTGAAAAATAAAGAGAAAGCTATGAAAGTTTTGCGAGCCAGATTGCTGGAAAAGTTTCAAAGTGAACAACATGCCCAGGAGTCGCAAACTCGCAAAGACATGGTTGGCTCCGGGGATCGGAGTGAGCGAATTCGCACTTACAATTTCCCCCAAAATCGGTTGACAGATCACCGGATTAACTTAACGTTATATAATTTAGACAAGGTAATTGGTGGCGAGTTGCAGGAAGTCATTGAGCCCTTAATTACCGTAGCTCAGGCCGAGAGTTTGAAAAATGTCGACGAGTGAAATCTTAACTATCGGGCGGATTATCGGCAAGACCGTCCCTTATCTGAAAGAAAAAAAGATTCCCAATCCCCGTTTGGAAGCCGATTTATTGCTGGCCAAAGTCTTAGCCCTTTCCCGGGTACAGATCTATTCTCAATGGGATCGCCCTTTAGAAAAAAGGGAAATTCAACATTACCGGGAGCTGCTTATTAAGCGAGTCCAGGGTTGGCCCTTAGCTTATTTAACCGAAAGCAAGGGTTTTTTGGGTTGGGAGTTTCGAGTTAATCCGGCAGTTCTGATTCCCCGTCCCGAAACGGAAATGGTAGTGGAACTGGCTTACGAACAGGTGAAAACCCGGCCGCAGCTCCGGGGGGTAGAGGTAGGAACCGGCAGTGGAGCGTTGGTCATCTCTTTGGCGAAGCTGTTGCCCCAGAGTCAGTGGCGGGCGATTGATATCTCCCCGGAAGCTTTGGCTGTGGCTCGGGAAAATGCGGCATTACTGGGGGTAGCCGAGCAAATTGAGTTTCTGGAAGGGGATCTTTTAGCTCCCCTAGAGCAAGAGATGGAAGGCTTTGATTTGATTATCTCTAATCCCCCCTATATTCCCTCTGCCCAGATCGTAACTTTACAGCCGGAAGTCCGCAAAGAACCACGAATGGCTTTGGACGGCGGGGAGGATGGGTTCGCGATCTATCGGCGTCTTTTTCCCCAAGCGGCCCGACTGTTAGCACCAGAGGGGCGCTTGATAGTAGAGCATGGCTATGAGCAACGGGAAGGATTACAGGAAATGTTAAGTAGTTTGGGAATGGTTTATAAAGGGTATCAAGACTTGGCCGGGTGGGATCGGATCATTATGGCTAGTCGCGAATAAAGCCTAGCGTTAGGGAAAAGGAAATATTTATTTTAAAGTAGATCCTCTATTTTTTTAGAGGGTTTTTTATTTCCCGAGTGGTATTTATAGAGTAGCGAAATTAATTGAGGAGGGCTTGTTTAGATGTGGAGAACTATTAAATTAGCTCTTTTTTTAATCAGTTTACTAGTTCTAAATAGTTCTGCAGGCGCGGAAACTAAAAAAGAATATTTGGTTTTTTCTCAGAGTACTGCTGCTCAAGAGACTACCATTTATCTGGCAGCGCTGGATGATTTGCAGGTTTACCCAATAGTAGTAGTGGCAGGTTCCCAAATCGAAGTTTACCAGGTAGCGGGTCATTTGTTATATTTTTCTCACAAGCGGTTGTATGAATTTGATGTAAAGCAAAAAAAAGCAACTCCTTTTCCGCGGTTTAAAGGGGAAAAGATTTTAATCCAAACTCTTCCGGGGCAAAGAGATCAAGCTCTCCTGATTGCGGAAGACTCTTATTCTTACTATTGGTACATAATTGACTTTCAGGATCATAGTATTCGCAGGATTACCAACCATTACCAAAATGCAGGGGGCGGTAGAATTATTGTTAACCAGAAGCAGGGACGCAGCCCTGATGGTCGTTATCAAAGGCTATTGCGGCCGGTCTTTTTAACTGGTTATTATCAACTGGCTATCCGGGTTCACGTAGCGGGTAGGTGGAATCTTCAATGGACTTCGCCCCCGGAATTAGCAGTCTTGGCAGCAGGATCTTTTTGGGCTCCCGATTCCCAAAAAGTAGCTTTTTATGCCTGTGACCGAAGGCGGTATCAAAGTTATTACTCTCTTTATATTTATGATTTACAAGAAGAGCAGCTCCAGTTAGTTCATGAGGCAGTCTTTGCGAAAGCCAGTTTTCAAAAAGCAACTGGGGCAGAGTCTGCTCCAAGTTGGTCAACGGATAGTCGTTTTTTAGTTTACCAAACCCAGCCCTATGGAGCACCCATCGCTAGTAAGTTAGTTAAGTTTGATTTGCTCAAAAAAGAAAAAAAGATTTTGACAGAGTCTCCTGGCGCTAATTGTTTCCCCCAATGGGTTGAGAAAAACAAAAAAATAATTTTTCGTTCCAATCGCCGGAAGGCAAAATATCAACTT
>JANQHU010000316.1 GCA_028282485.1 Bacillota bacterium | reverse complement strand
ATCATCGTCCCCAAATGGCTACGGTACGTCCCAAGGTTTTTAAACCCTTAGCCATTGACCATAAACGTACCGGAACTGTTACCAAAGTAGATCTAGCGCATATTGAGTGGGATTTAAGAACGAAAATTTTAGCGGTAGTTAATGAAGTAGGCCAATCTGTTAATCTCGAAGAAGCAAATATTATTGTTTCCGGGGGCCGTGGTTTAGGAGAACCCAAAAATTTCAAAGTGGTGGAAGAATTGGCCGAAGTTTTAGGGGGAGCGGTAGGAGCCTCCCGGGCAGCGGTTGACTCCGGTTGGATTTCTTACGCCCATCAAGTGGGCCAGACCGGCAAAACGGTGGGGCCAAAAGTTTATATTGCCTGTGGAATCCATGGCGCCATTCAGCATTTAGCTGGGATGCAGTCTTCCGATATTATTATTGCCATTAACAAAAATCCGGATGCTCCGATTTTTAAAGTTGCTACCTATGGCATCGTGGGAGATGCCTTGCAAATCATCCCCATGTTAACCAAAGAATTTAAAAAAGAAATGAGTTGTAGTTGTAGCGCTTAATCAATAACTTTATCTAGGAATAAACAAAAACCTACCGTTAATATTTGTATAAAGTATTAACGGTCTCTTTTTGGGGGAAATAATTAGTCTAGATTATTATAAAGGAAACCGATTTTCCGGGCGAAATTATTTATAGAGAGCTTTTTGACCGATGAGGATTTTCGATAAATATAATGTTATTTGTGTATATTAATTCGTTTTTGGTATTGACATTAACAAATTATTTAAGAAATATCTTGATAAATATTAATAATTAATGTATAATTATAAAATAAAGACGAGAAGGGGTTAAGGAGAATGATTAAAGTAGGAATTATTGGAGCAACTGGTTATACAGGTGGCGAGTTAATCAGAATCTTAGCCGGTCATAACGAAGTAGAAATTAAGGCGATTACTTCCAGAAGTAATGCCGGAAAATCTTTAGAAGAAGTATTTGGCAACTTTGCCGGATGGAAAGGCCCCGTTTTTAGTGGCTCGGATTCACCAGAAGCTGTGGCAGGATGTGATCTGGTCTTTTTAGCGGTCCCCCACGGAGTATCCATGGGAATTGCTCCGGAATTATTGAAAAAAGGAATTAAAGTAATCGACCTAGGGGCGGACTTTCGGTTTCGAGAAGCGAGAATTTATGAAGAATGGTATCGGCTAGAGCATCCGGAAAAAGAATTAACCAAAAAAGCCGTCTATGGTCTACCGGAACTCTATCGGAATCAGATTCGGAAAGCAAAGCTATTAGCTAATCCCGGGTGTTATCCTACCAGTGTGATTTTAGGCTGCTATCCTTTGCTAACTTCCGGTTTAGTTCAGAAAGAACGTCTGATCATTGCTGCTAAGTCCGGAGTCTCGGGAGCGGGACGCAAAGCCGAGCTTTCCTTGAATTTTTCGGAACTCTTTGGCAATTTTAAAGCTTATGGAATTGCCGGGCACCGTCATACCCCGGAAATCGAACAAGAATTATCCCAAATATCTGGAGAAGAGCTGGTAGTTTCTTTTACCCCTCACTTATTACCCATTACCCGAGGTATATTAAGTACTATTTATCTCCCCTTAAAAGAAAAAGTAACCAATCAGCAATTAACCGCTCTTTATGAGGAGGCTTATCAAGGTGAACCCTTTGTTAAATTATGTAAAGACATGGTTTTGCCGGAAATAAAAAATGTAGCGGGCACTAATTGCTGCCAGATTGGAGTTCGCTTCGACGAAAGAACCCAGACAGCAATTATTATCTCCGTAATTGACAATATGGGTAAAGGGGCTTCCGGGCAAGCAGTTCAGAATATGAATATTATGTGTGATTTACCGGAAACCATGGGTTTAGTGGGTTGGCCGGTATATCCTCAAGACATAGATGTTTTTTTAATAAAGGAGTAGATGGAAATGAAAACGATTGGTGGTGGAGTGACTGCCCCGCAAGGTTATCAAGCTGGCGGGACTAGTTGTGGTATTAAAAAAGAGCAGCAGTTAGATTTAGCAGTAATTGTTTCGGAGGTACCGGCAAAGGCAGCCGGTATTTTTACAACCAATAAAGTTCAGGCCGCTCCCGTATTGCTGACTAAAAAAAATCTCGCCGTTGAGCCGGAA
>JANQHU010000212.1 GCA_028282485.1 Bacillota bacterium | reverse complement strand
AGACAGATGAAATATTTCTAACGGGGGATTTTGGTTATCAAGGAATTGGTAAGATGAAATTATCACCTTGGTTTGCCTATGATCAAAATCTTGGCTTCGAGTTAGGTTTGAAAGAAGCCTATTTTACTCACTTTTATCGTAGCATTCACTTTAGCTTGGGGCGAAAAATTATTAGCTTAGGACCAGGCAGGTACGGCCAATTGATGCTGGGTCCGCTGGGGGAAGGAGTGAGAACCGAAGGATTGGATCAGTTTGGTTTTGATATTGACTGGGCTAATCTGCAGTATTTCAAATTTTATGCCTGGGTACCGGAAGGGGAGTTTCGGATGCTTTTGGGACAGCGTCTTGCTTATCAGTGGGGAGCTTTAACCATTGGTCTTTCGGAAATATCATTACAAAATAAAGAAGCCCCCTGGCTTTATTATACTCCTTTACCCTTCTTTCCTATATATACTTATCAATTTTTAGCGGATCGAGTTTTTAAAATCAGTAATAATCGGGCGGCCAATATTGCCATTGCTGCCGATCTTGTTTGGCGACCAAAAGATAATCTAAAGCTTTATGGAGTTTATTATATGGATGATCGCCCTTGGCCTCGGTGGAACGATGATTTTTCGGGATTTACAATGCCTCAGCCGGGAGAAAATCCTTGGCGAGTGGGGTATCAAGCTGGAGTTGAGATTGATAACTTTTTAAAACAAAAAAATCTTAAATTATATGGGGAATACACGCGGATTGCTCAATTTACTTATACTGGATTGAATCCGGAATTGACCTATACTTATTGGGGGAGGGTGCTGGGGGATCCTTTAGGGCCCGATGCGGATCGTCTAAACCTGGAAGTAGTCAAGGAACTTACCGCAGATTTAAGTGTCGGTTTTAGTTTCACCCAAGAAAGGCACGGTGAAGGGGAAATAGGAGATGTCTGGACTAAGGTACCAGGACAAACGGTAGTTTTTTTAACTGGAATAGTGGAGGAGAGTCGTGCCATCAAGGTTCAGTGTCAAAAAAAGTATCAGGAATGGCACTTTGGAGCTGAGCTCGGTTGGGTGTTTTATCAAAATTATCAAAATCAATTGGGAGTTCATCATGATGAAATAAACTGCTCCTTAATTGGCACTTACTATTGGAGATGATGTCAGTTTCGAAAGACTTGGTTATTATTTTGATATTGTAATATTATTTTGAAAGGAATAATTGGATTAATGATTGATCTGCATACCCATATATTATCAGATATAGATGATGGTGCGCCAGATATTGAAACAACCATTGAAATGCTGCAAATGGCAGAAAAAAATGGTACTCAAATCATTGTAGCAACTCCCCATGTAATTGAAGGCAGGTGGTTACCAGATTGGCAAGAGATTCAAATTAAAAGTGAGCAGGCAGATCGGTTAGCTAAGAAAACTGGTTTAAAGGTGAGGGTTTACCCCGGAGCGGAAGTTTTTATAAACTTGGACCTCTTAGCGTTATTTGATAAAAAGGGAGCTTATTGTATCAATAATGGTGCCTATATGTTGGTAGAGTTACCAGCTTTGGAAATTCCTGATTATACGGAAGAATTTTTTTTTAGACTACAATCCCAAGGAATAAAACCGATCTTGGCTCATCCGGAACGTAATCGTCAATTAAGGCAAAAGCTTAATCTTTTGAAAAATTGGATTGAAAAAGGAATTTTAGTCCAAATTAATGCTTCCAGTATTAATGGGCGTTTTGGAAAAGAAATTGCTGAAACTGCAGAAAAATTATTAATACATAATATGGTTCATTGCCTGGGCTCTGATGCCCATGGCTTAAATACCCGGCGGCCTCTTTTAGCCGAAGCGGTGGAGATTATGGAAGAGCTAATTGGAAAAGAGGAGACTAAGCTGATAGTCGCCGAAAATCCGTTAAAGGTGATCAATAGTCAGGAAATTGAGATAAAGCCCGTCAAAGAATTGATGAATAAAAGTGGTAAAAAAAATAGTTTTTTTGGAAAATTATTAAAGAACTTAATATAGTAAATTTGTGTAAAAAGAATAAATAGTTGATAAATTTGCAGGAATAATTTTTAGCAAATAGAACTTTAGGTTAAGGATTGCTTTAGTTTGTTTATTTAAGTATTAACTGCACAAATATAATTTTTGGTCTAGGTTGATGGATGTCAAATAAAAGATTAAGGAGAATTAAAGTGGTGAGCGGAGAACATATTAAAGATGATTTGGCTATAAACTTTAAAGAACTCTTTAAAGTGTTGAAAAAAAGACAAAAATTAATTGTAACAATTTTTTTGGTCGTTGTTTTAAGTGTAGCTGTAGTTAGTTATTTGATTCCTCCAACTTATGAAGCAGAGACTACTTTACGAATTAAACAACCCCGCGGCCTGTCGAGTTCCTTATTGATGGATATGCCCAGTAATGTCAGGGGCACCAAACAATTAATGTCGACTTATGTGGAAATCTTGAAGAGTCGCACTGTATTAGAAAAAGTGATTTCTATTACTGAAAAAAAGATTGATAATAATAACAAGAAGCTAACCAAAGACGGACTACTTAGTAAGATAACTACTATTCCGGTACGGGATACCGAAATTTTAAAAATAAAAGTACGGGCCAAATCTCCCACCGAAGCGCAAATATATGCAAATACCCTAGTAAATGCCTTTATTGATCGAATTACCTACTTAAGTCGCTCGGAACAATCCCAAGTACGTCAATTTATTGGCGGGAGATTACAAGAAGCCAGAGAAGAATTAACTCGAGCAGAAGCCGCTCTGGAAAACTACAAACGGGATCAGAAAATCGTAGCTCCCCAAGAAGAAACTAAAGTTATGGTAGAACAATTTGCTAGTATTAATAAGTTAGCTGCCGAAAACAGTGTTGCTTTAGCCTCCGCAGAAGCCAAATTAATTAATGCCCGCAAACAACTAGAACAAGAAAATACGGGCTATGTTGCAGAAAATTTAATGATCCAACAGTATAAAAGTAAATTAGCCGAACTCGAGGTGAAGCTAGTCGGGTTATTACAAAAATATACGGCAAATCATCCGGAAGTATTAGGAATTCGAGCGGAAGTTGTTGAAACTAAAAAGAAATTAAAGGAAGAAATTGCACGGGTTGTTAATTATGAAGCGCCTTCGTTGAACCCGATTCATCAAAATTTGTTACAAACCCTGATCAGTGCTCAAGCAGAGATTGATGCTGCCAAATCACAAAAGAAAGCAATTGATAGAATCTTATTAGCTAAAGAACAGGATCTAATTAAGCTTCCCACTAAAGAACGGGGCTTGGCTAAGGTCACTCGGGATGCGATGGTGGCCCAGGAGATCTACATTATGCTGGCCAAACGTTATGAAGAGTCCCAAATAAGTGAAGTAATGCAACCGACAGACGTGCAGCGCATTGATGTGGCAGTGGCTCCCCAGCGGGATAAACCAATTGCCCCCCGCAAGAAACAAAATATAATTATTGCCGCTATTTTTGGTATTTTTCTAGGAGTTACCTTGTCTTTGATTCTAGAATATGTTAATAAAACGATAGTTAATGCGGAAGAAGCACAAGAATATTTGAATATTCCTATTTTGGGAAATATTCCTAAGTTCGAAAGTGAGAGTGAGGTGAAAAAAGGGTGGCCGGTCTTTAATTTTTTAAAAAAGACCGGATGAAATATAATTGAAGTTTGTTTTTATTTACATGAAAAAAGAGGTAAGAGAAAATGTATCGAAATAGCAGACTCATTGTCCATGAAAGTGTCAAATCTCCAATTGCTGAGGCTTACCGCACCTTGCGAACTAATTTACAATTTTCGAAGCTTGATTCGGAACTGAAGATGATTCTTTTTACCAGTACGGGCCCCGGCGAAGGGAAGTCTACTACGGCTTCGAATACGGCGGTGGCTTTGGCCCAATCCGGTAAAAAAGTAGTGATCATTGATTGTGATTTACGCAAACCGGTGCAACATAAAATTTTTCAGAAAAGTAACCAAATTGGATTAACCAATATTTTAGTAGGCAGTATGCATTTGTCGGATGTTATTCACAAGACGGAAGTACCTTCGGTTAATTTAATTACCAGTGGACCAATCCCGCCTAATCCTTCGGAATTATTAGGCTTTGCCAAGATGAATAAACTACTGGAAATTCTCAAGCAAGAGTTTGATTATGTGATTATAGATGCCCCGCCGGTTTTAGCAGTCACCGATGCATGTGTCTTAGCTTCCAAAGTAGATGGCGTAGTCTTAGTTATTTCTTCCGGGATGGTGCGCCCAGAGATGGCCCGGAAAGCCAAAGAGTTGATTAAAAAGGCGAGTGGCCATTTGTTGGGGTTAGTAATGAATAAGGTAGAGATCGAGAAGGAAAATGCTTATTATTACTACTATTATGGTGATGAAGAAAGGAAGAAAGAAAGAAGTAGCTAATCGAGTAAGATAAAAACCAACCGAAGGAGAATTAAATTGGATAAAAAAGTTTCAGTTGTGATGCCTTTGTACAATGAAGAAAAGCATATTGAAGAATGTATTTTATCCTTGCTACAACAAGATTACCCTCAGGACCAGATGGAGTGGTTTTTTATCGATGGTTGTTCCCAAGATGGAACGGCAGCAATAATTGAAAAATATCGTCGGCAATACCCTGATTTAATCAGACTTTTGTCGAATCCTCATAAAACAGTACCTTATGCGATGAATATTGGCATTAAAGCAGCCCAAGGGGAATATATTATTCGGCTGGACGCCCATAGTGAGTATGCCAGAGACTATATTTCCTGTTGTGTGCGTTATTTGGAAAAGACCGGGGCTGATAATGTGGGGGGCCCGATGATTGCTGCTGGTCGAAATTTGATTGGCCAAGCTTTTGCTCATATTCATATGTGTCCCTTTGGCTTAGGTGGCGGGAAATTTCATAACCCTAATTATGAAGGAGCTGCGGATACGGTCTATTTAGGGGCTTTTAAAAAAGCAACTTTAATTAAGGTGGGTTTATATGATGAGCGGCTCACCAGAAATCAGGATATTGAATTAAATTCTCGCATTCTAAAAAGTGGCGGCAAAGTTTACCTGACGCCCCAGATTAAATCAACTTACTATTGTCGGGATTCGATCCGGGGCTTAGTTAAACAAAATTTTAATAATGGCAAGTGGAATATCTATACCAAATTAATAAGTCAAAAAGCAATGTCTTTGAGGCATTTTATTCCCTTGATTTTTTTACTTAGCATAGTGGTTTTATATTGTCTTTCCTTTGCTCATGCCGCCTTTTTATACTTGTTGATGATTGATATAATCCTTTATTTAGTTTCAAACCTGTTTTTTTCAATTAAGCTAGCTTTAAGAGAAAAAAGTTGGTTATTACACCTGTATCTAATAATTTTTCCTATCCTGCATCTATCTTACGGTTTTGGTTCTTTAATAGGGATGGGAACTTTAGCAGAAAAGAAGAAGCTCTGGAGGATGGGTTAGAATGAAAGTGGGAATCGTCTCCTTTGCTAATTTAAGAGTAACGCCTTATTTGTCTGTTTATACTGATATTTTAGAGGAGCTCCAAGTCTCATATGAAGTACTTTATTGGGACCGTCGCAATCTTGAAGAAGCTAGTCATGCTCCCTTGATTAGATATCAGAGACCCCTAGACGATGGGGCGCCGTTGGTTGCTAAACTTTTCCCTATGTACCAATATCGCAATTTTGTGATTAAAAAGATTAAAGAGCAGAAATATGATTTTTTGATAATTTTAACTTCTTTATTAGGAGTATTTTTATGTGATTTTTTAGAAAAAAAGTATCCCAATCAGTATCTCTTTGACATTCGAGATTATTCTTATGAAAGTATTCCCCTTTATCAAAAATTAATGGCTAAATTAATGTCTAATTCAGCCTTAAATGTGGTTTCCTCGCAAGGGTTTGTAAATTTTTTACCCTTAGATAATGTCCTCGTTTGTCATAATATCAGTTTTAATCGCCATAAAAAATATCAGTTATCAGCAAAAGATGTTCGCCCAAAAAAGTTATTGATCGGCTTTGTGGGTGTAGTCAGGTATTATCAGGAGTGTCTGAAATTTATTGAAGCAATCAAAAATGATAGTCGGATTCAGTTTTGTTTTTATGGTGAGGGGGAAGATGAGGCCAGAATCAAGCAATATTGTGATGAAAATAATATCAAGAATGTAAAATTTTTTGGCAGTTATCAACCTGATGAAAAAGAAAAAATAATTGAAAGTTTGGATTTGATTTATAATGCTTACGGCAATGGGTCGCCAAAAGTCAAATATGCTTTATCAAATAAATGTTATGATGCTGCTTGGTACAAAAAAGGGTTAATAGTCAATGCGCATACCTTAATGGCCGAAACTACGGCGGGGTATTCCTATGCTATCTCTGACGATGAAAAAAATCTAGCGGAAAATCTAGTTAATTGGTATACGAATATTAATTGGACAGAGTTTGACCAGAAAACCCACAAGATTATTGAAAAAGCCTTTAATGATAATCAGATTTTTACGGAAAAAGTAAAAAATCTTTTGCAATGAGTCTTCAGAAAGTGAAAATAGATAGGGAGATAAAACCTAGTGATAGATAAGTTAGCCAAAATATTTACCTTTTTATTAGTCTTAATGCCCATCATTAATCAGTATGCCAGTCCCATCCGCCAAATTGGTTTTGGGGAAATTTTATTTATGTGTTTATTTCCCTTAATGTTGGTTTTTATGATTAATAAACAGTTGAAAGTTAATGCCTATCTGTTTTTTTGTGTATATATACTTGCCATTACCTTTCTCATCATTCTTTTTCAACGGGCATATTCTTTTGATGATGTAGTCTTTCGAGTGTTGCGAGAAGTTTTTTATATTGTTCTATTTTTAGTTTTTGCCCAGTTTTATTTTGATTTTAATT
Organism: Bacillota bacterium; assembly: GCA_028282485.1. GTDB lineage: Bacteria > Bacillota > UBA4882 > UBA8346 > UBA8346 > JANQHU01. Next base: position 2,172 of record JANQHU010000212.1, on the reverse strand, counting down.
GTGCAATAAAAATATATGAAAAAGTAGTTATGGGAGTATGTTTTTATTTAATAGCACAAGTGATCGCCTTTAATTTATTCGGGATTGTATTACCATGGTATATTAAAGGTTTGCCATTATATATTGGTACGGAAGTTGAATATTATATGCAGCATTTTATGAAAATGTATACATATTTTTATCGACCGACCTCGGTTTTTCTTGAACCAGCAATGGTTGCTCAATATGTGTTACCAATGGTAATTTTTAAATTATTTTGTAAAAAAGCCAATAGTAAAAATAGTTTAATAATTGCAATATTTATAAGTGTTAGTTTGGTTTTATCTACGTCAGGTCAAAGTATCGTAGTCTTATCGCTTTTTTGGTTTATTTGGTTTTTAAAAAATATAATTTACAAACGAAATTTAATTTATAAAATAGCTACGTTAATTCTTATAACAAGCATCGGGTTTTCGGTTTTTTATTTTTATAACACCAATGATTCTTTTCAATTAACGCTGAATCGATTTAATTCAATAGATACAGAAGGTGGAGTGAACTCGGTAAATTTAAGAGTTTTACGAGGGTTCAGTGTCTACGAAAAAATTAATTTACCCTTTAAAATTTTTGGGATCGGTCTTGGTAATTTAACGGCTCATTTAATTGAGTACGAAATAATGACTCCTTTTGATAAAGAAATGGGAATGGAGTATATGAATTCATTTTCATATATATTAGTTTCCGGAGGAATTATCGGAATCAGTTTATTTTTATGGGCGATGTTTGATCTTTTTTTAAAAGGGACAACTTATGCTCGTTATATTATAGTTCTCATCTTAGTACTTAGTTTAATGGCTAGTATCTATTCTAGTCCAATCTGGGCCCTTTACATGTGTTTGATCTTATATGCCAAAAAATTATCCCACGATGAAAATTCAGGCCATCAAGATAACCTTACTAAGAAGCTGATCACGGAGGTATAAGAGTGACCATAGCCTGTGTAATCTTAAACTATAATGATAGTAATACCACAATTGATTTGTTGGAAAAAATCAGATACTATCAGACAATCGATTATATCATCATTGTCGATAACCGCTCAACGGATGATTCATATGAAAAATTAAAAAGATATGTCACCGAAAAAATTCATCTGCTTTTAACAGAGCGCAATGGGGGCTATGGTTATGGCAATAATTATGGCGTTAATTATGGTTATCAAAAGTTAGGAGTTGATTATGCAATAATTGCTAATCCAGATGTATTTTTTACAGAGGATTGTATTAGAGTCTTAAAGAATACGTTAATTGAAAATGACCAATATGCCATAGCGGCCCCGGTGATGACTAATGCTAGTAATAAAGAAGAATTTAATATTGCTTGGAAGATTCCGACAATGCTGCAGGATGTGTTGTGGTCCAGTTCTGTCATTAATAAATTTCTGGGCTCAAAAATCTTATATGACCGACAATATTTTCAAAATAAGGATATCTGTGATGTTGAGGTAGTCCCCGGTTCATTTTTTATGGTAGACGTTAAAAAGATGAGGGAGACCGGGATGTATGACGAAGACTTCTTTCTTTATTGTGAAGAAAAGATATTAGGCTATAAGCTAAAAGCTAAAGGCTATAAAACAGCTTTGTTATTAAAGTATCATTATCTTCATAAACATTCGGTCACCATCAATAAGAGCTTTAAATCACTGGTTTCCAAAAAAAGAATTCTGTTGAGAAGTAAGCTGTTGTTTTTGAAAAAGTATTATAAAGTGACAGGGCTCAGACTATTACTAATTAAATTGTTTTTTAAACTAACCTTAGTTGAAACTTATCTTATTTCGCTCTTCAAACAGTGGCGGAGAAATCTTGATGTTAAGGTGGAATAACCATGGGGATGGCTAAATATTTCGAGAGTAAAGATAAAACCCTTTGTTGTGGTTGTAGAAATTGTGCCCATGTATGTCAAAAGGCCTGTATTAGCATGGCAGAAGATGAAGAAGGGTTTTTATATCCCGTTATTAATAAAACAAACTGTACTAATTGTGGACGCTGTTTGCAAGTCTGTCCCCTTTCAAATTTGGACCAGAAGAAAAGTGAGGGAGATACTAAAGTTTTTTGTGCCTGGGCTAAGGATGCCGCATTAAGAAAGCAGAGTTCCTCGGGAGGGTTATTCTCGGTTTTGGCCAGTTTGATAATT
>JANQHU010000184.1 GCA_028282485.1 Bacillota bacterium | reverse complement strand
ACGGCTCTTTTTCTGAATATCCAACCGCCAGGTGCTACTTGCCGCCTCGATTTCCACAAAATAGCGGTTGGGGCCTCCTTTAGTGACTTTTACCTCCCGGACCAGCCCTTTAAAAAGCACTGCTTGAGTTTGGCCCTTGACTATCTGCCGGGCCTGGATCAGATCCCCGGCCCGGGAAGCAGTTAAATAAGTATCGGCAGTCTCCACGGTGATCGGGCCTTTGCAATAAAGTGTGGCATGTTGGTTAGGCCGTTGCTCGATTCGAAGCTCCGTCAGGGGAAAGTCCGGATAGGGGGTGATTAGTTGCACCCCGTTGTAGATGGAGTTAGGATTGGGGGTTGGTTCCATAGTTTAGGGGCTCCTTTATATTGTTTGTTATTAATTTGCAATATTTCAAAAATTAGTTGTGCTCAATTGCGAATTTAATTATATTAAAACTTAGCTTAAGTTGCAAGGCTTAGATGCAAAAGTTAACAAAATTGTAAAGAAGGTTTTGCTTGAAGAAGGATTTTTTATTTGCTTAACTGCAAAACCAGGGCTGTTGACTAAAAATTTTTGACAATGGATTTTTCCGGTACTTTATTTTTACTCCCTAATGGGATATACTTAAAGATATAGAACTAACAATGAATATATAAAAACTAATCTTAAAATTATCGTTTAAAACTTTTTGGACGGTGATTTTGTAATAATGGGGAGAAAACGTAATGGCCAAAATTACATCGACCATGGAAAATTATTTGGAAGCCATTTATGAACTTTCGAGTGAAGAAACGGGGGCCCGGGTCTCTGATATTGCAGAACGTTTAGGGGTTACTAAAGCAAGTACTAATAGCGCGATGGCTACTCTCTCGGAAAAAGGACTAATCATTAGCGAAAAATACAAAGAAGTTTTTCTCACTCCGGCCGGATTGAAGCTGGCAAAATGTACTTCTCAGAAGCATGAAGTGCTACAAAAGTTTTTTACCGAGGTGCTAAAGATTGATGCGAGCACTGCTGATAAGGATGCTTGTGCTATTGAACATGTCATCAGTAATGATGTAATTTATGCCCTCCGACAGTTTCTTTCTCATTATAAAAACGCGGAGTAAGGCTTAAAACAAAAGAAGCAATGGGAATAATAAAGTAGGTCATCCGCTGTAGTACTATTTAGGATATCGATATCTTGCGATAATCTTTAGGTAGAATCCCGGTCCATTTGCGAAAGATTTCGGAAAAACTACTTGTTTTTTTATAACCAATTTTTTGAGCAATTTGATTAATACTTAAATCGGTATTTGAAAGCAGGTCTTGGGCCAATCGGATTCTTTTTTGAAGCAGATATTCATAAATAGTGCATTGATATATTTTTTTAAAAGTATATTTGAGTTTGGTGCGCCCCATACAGGCGATTTTAGTTAAAAAGTTCAAATCAAGTTCCGAGCTTAGATGGTTATCTAGATAGAAAACAACCGTAGCCAAACTTTCTAAATCTTGTTGGGAGACCTGTTTGGCTGGCCTTAGTTTCTTTTGTTCGAGATTATTTTGCAAAATGAGGGAGATTGCTTCTGTCACTTTACTTTCATAATATAATTTGGCTGCCATTCCAGAAAAATGGCAGTTTTTAATTTGTTTAAGCACAAAAATTAACTCGGGGAAATTTTTGGTACCGTCAACCTTTAAAAAAGCCTGGAGTAGATCCGCGTATTCCTTCGGATATTTAGTTTTTAGATGCAGCTCATAGAATTCCGGCATAACCACAATACCTATACAACGGATAGGTATTTCTTTATGATAAGAAGCCTGGTATAGGCCATTACCGAAATGTCCTTTCAGAGATGAGGCTGATAAGTTTTTATGGGGTTTTAATTCCTCGCCGGAAATTGACTCATAATAACTGATGCTTAGATAATGGGGTTGTTCATACTCTAAAATCAAGTCTTCATAATAGCAAAAATCCATAATTGAGATAGAAAATAAATTGTGATAAAAATAGACCCAATAATGGCCTTGACCCCGATTAGGAGAAAGGGTGTAACAAGTCCATTCTTTATTAAATAGCGTATTATTATTATCTTTAAAAAAACCATTTTTTAACATACAGGTTTCATACATTTTTTTTTGATTATTGACCACGCTTTTCACCTCTTCTTATTTAGTTGCTACTTAACTATATTTGCTCTAAATTGTTTTACTTGTTTTTTTTGATTTTACGCTGTAGGACGAAAAAAAACCTGAAAAGGACGAAAAAGTTTAACTCGCATTGACTAGTACAGGGTTTTTCAAGTAAACTAAAAATAGATTACATGAAACTGATTATCAGTATCAATTATATTAAATTTTAATGACTGATGCAAGATTGAATATATTAAATAAAGCAAATGGAGGTTCTCGGATGGAAAAAAGGGATAAACTGCAAGTGAAAGATTTTATTACCGTGGGTATTTTTACCACAATTTATTTTATAGTGTTTATGGTAATTCAGATGTTTATGGGGGGAATACCCATCGTGTTTTTGCTCATGCCGCTTCCAACAGCTTTAATTGGAGGAATAATCTACATGTTATATTTAGCTAAGGTTCCAAAACGGGGGGCAATTTTACTGATGTCGACTATACTTGCCTTGTTGTTAGGGATGATGTTGGGGGTTTGGACCGGCTTTGTTATTCCCATAGTTTGTGGTCTTCTGGCGGAGTTGGTTACTGGAATCGGAAAGTATAGAAGTTTTAAGTGGAATTTGTTGGGATATTCTATTTTTTCTTGTTGGATGATCTGTGGTTATCTTCCTTATTGGTTGATGAGAGATCTCTGGTTTGAAAAGACAGCGGCCTATTATGAAGGGGCTTATGTGGAGGCTTTAAAAGCACTCACTCCCCTCTGGGTGTTATTTGCGATGATTTTAGCGATTATGGTGGTTGCTTTCTTTGGAACTTTGCTTGGAAAAAAGATTCTTAAAAAACATTTTGTTAAAGCGGGGATTGTGTAGATAAATGCTAACGTATGTGGCGGATAACCGACGTTTTTGGTTAGATCCTCGAACTAAGGGGTTATTGTTACTCATTATTAATATTATTGTTTTTCAAGGGAGTGTCGGTTGGAACGAAAGTCTGGTTTTTGGGTTTATGGCGATCCTATTAGGTTTAAATGGCTTGTTTCTTCAGCTGTTAGGATTTGGAGCTATTTATGTGGTAGTCATGGTGGTTGACGGGGTGGCGGGATTTTTTCCAGAAATGCTCGGGGCAGTTTGGACCGTATTTTCAAGAATGATACATGTTTATCTACCTTTTCTGATGATGGTTTATTTATTGATTAGTACCACTAAAATTAGTGAGTTGGTGGTAGCGTTGGAGAGTCTGCGGATGCCTAAGTGCGTGATTATTCCTATCACAGTGCTGTTTCGTTTTTTTCCTACCGTGAGGGAGGAATGGATGGCGATTAACAAAGCCATGAAACTGAGAGGGATTGGGTTATCAGTACGAAATGCGCTAACTAAACCTCTGACCATGTTGGAATATATTTTTGTTCCGTTGTTATTTTCGTTAGTAAAAATCGGGGAGGAACTTTCGGCCGCGGCTTTGACTCGCGGACTTGGCTCCGATGTTAAAAGAACTCATTTGGTAGAGATTGGCTTTTGCCTTAGAGACTGGTTGGTCTTGGTGGCGGCAACGTTGATGTTGGTGGTAACCGTTTTTAATTGAAGAAGATTGTGAGTGAATTATGATGATTGAATTTAAAAAAGTCTCCTTTGGTTATGGTGAAGAAAAGGCAGATTATTCTCTGATAGATGCTAGTTTTAAAATTAGAAAAGGAGAATGTGTTGTCTTTTGCGGGCAGAGTGGCTGTGGGAAAACTACGGTAATGCGGCTTATCAATGGATTGATTCCTACTTATTATCACGGAGCTATCCGGGGAGAAGTTTGTGTAAATGGGTTGAATCCTCAAAAAGTGAAGATTCAAGAGGTGTCCAAAATCGTTGGCAGTGTCTTTCAGAACCCACGTTCTCAGTTTTTTAATCTGGATACGGTGGATGAACTGGCTTTTGGTTGTGAAAATCAAGGAATTGCGCCGCCGGAAATTTGGCGTAGAATTGAAAAAACCGTTAATTTATTTCAAATAAAAGATTTGGTGGGTCGTAATATTTTTAATTTATCAGGGGGAGAAAAACAAAAAGTAGCCTGTGCTTCGGTTCATGCGACTATGTCCGAAATTTTTGTCTTGGATGAACCTTCGTCTAATTTAGATGCTGGTACTATTAAAGATTTACAAAAGATTATCGGCATTTTGAAAAAAGAGGGGAAAACCGTTGTGATAGCGGAACACAGGCTTTATTACTTAATGGACTTGGTAGACCGGTTTTACTATATGGAAAACGGTAAAATTGTTGCTAATTATAACAAAGAAGAGTTAAAGAAAACGGATGCCATCAAACGGGGGGAAATGGGGTTGCGCGCCCTTGATTTAATGGATTTAACAGTTTGTGCTAGAAAATACAAGTCTCGTAAAGAAAAAGTAACTTTTTCTAAAGTGCAATATGCCTATGGTTCGCAAAATGTATTAGATATTAAATCCCTGACGATTCCTTATGGGCAAACGGTTGCTGTAATTGGCAAAAACGGCGCTGGAAAAAGTACTTTTGTGGAGTGTTTCTGTGGTTTAAAAGGTTGTAAAGGAACTATTGCTGCGGAAAAACCACTTTCTTGTAAAGAACGAATTAAAAATTCCTATTTAGTTATGCAAGATGTCAACCGGCAGTTGTTCACGGAAAGTGTAATGGAGGAATTATTACTGACTAGGAAGTCGGCAGATACAGTTAATGAAGAACGAATTTTAGCGGAATTAGATTTAACTTTTGCCAAGGAATTGCATCCTATGTCCTTGTCCGGGGGACAGAAGCAACGGGTGGCGATTGCTTCTGCCTTGAATTGTAAAAAAAAATATTTGGTCTTTGATGAACCTACCAGTGGTCTCGATTACTGCCATATGCTACGGATGGCTAGAGCTATTGAAGAGATCAAAAAAGAAACCAAGTTAGTGATTATTATTACCCATGATTTAGAATTCATCTTAAAATGTTGTTCTCATGTATTACATTTGGAGAATGGCGTGGTGCAAGATTATTACGCTACGGATTTTGAAGGGGTAAAAAAGTTAAAAGACTTTTTTATAAGGGGCGATGAGGTTGTTGAAAAGCGAGACTGGTTTATTCAGGCTGATCGAATTAGCGGGTGAGAAAAAAGCCCTGATGATTTGGGCGGGAATTATATCAACGGTTAGTGTCTTGTTTTTATTGATTCCGTTTATTGCGGTCTATGAAGTGATGGCGGAACTATTAAAACATGCTGCAGATACTAAGAAAATTGATAGTTCTTTGCTGATAACTTGGGCCCTCAGGGGAGGCCTGGGGATGATCTTGGGGTACTTTTTGATGTACATCGGCGGAATGTTGGGGCATATTGCCGCCTTTCGGATCTTGTATGGGATACGGGTTCGGTTGGCGGATCACTTGGGAGATCTGCCTATGGGATTTTTTAATAAAAATGCCACTGGTAAATTGAAAAAAATTATTGAGCTGGACGTAGAAAAAATAGAAATTTTTATTGCTCATCAATTTCCAGATTTAATTAATACGGTGGTTATGCTAGTTTTAATGATTGGTTTTATGTTTTTTTTGAATATCTGGTTTGCTTTGGCAAGTATTCTTCCCATTGTTTTTGGTTTTTTCATTCAATTTTCAATGATGGCTGGCAAAAAGGCTCATGTGGGGCTGAAAGAATATTTTGATGCTCTGGAAGAAATTAATACTTCTTCCGTGCAATACGTCAAAGGCATGCCGGCGATAAAAGTTTTTGGGCAAACCGTGCATTCCTTTCGAAGATTTTATCAAGATATGTTGAATTATCAAAAATTTTGTGTTCAATATACGGATAATTTTCAAAACAGTTATGTTTCTTTTCGGGTTGTTGTGCTATCGTTAGCAACTTTTATTTTACCAGTGGGTCTCTTTCTGCTCAGTGGGGACCCACAAAATGTGGCTTTTGCCATTACCTTGCTCTTTTTTCTGGTGATTGCTCCGGGGGTTTCCACCCCGATTTTTAAGCTTAATAGTTTTGCCTCTAGCTTAAACATCATTGCCGAAGGGGTCAAACGGATTGACCGTATTTTTGCAGAAAAAACTATTGCTGAGCCCCAAAAAGGGCAGAAACCAACCTCATTTGCAATTGAGTTTCGCGAGGTCTCTTTCGCTTATGATGCCAAAGAAAGTGTTGAGGTTTTAAAAAAAATCAGCTTTACCGCTCCGCCAGGCCAGCTTACCGCTTTAGTCGGGCCTTCGGGTTCGGGTAAATCAACCATTGCCCAATTACTTCCCCGCTTTTGGGATGTGAAAGAGGGAAGCATTACCATTGGGGGAGTGGATATTCGTGAAATGAAGACCAAGGATTTGATGGATGTTTTATCCTTTGTGTTTCAGGATACGTTTCTTTTTTCGGATACTCTTTATAATAATATTTTAATTGGCAAACCAGATGCTACTCCCGAAGAGGTTTATGCCGCCGCCCGGGCGGCCCAGTGCCACAATTTTATTGCAGAACTACCCCAAGGTTATGATACTGTGATTGGTGAAGAAGGGGTCTATCTCTCGGGGGGGGAGGAACAAAGAGTTTCGGTAGCTCGAGCTATTTTAAAGAACGCCCCAATTTTGATCTTAGATGAAGCAACTGCCTATGCGGATCCGGAAAACGAATCGCAAATGCAAGTTGCTTTACAAGAACTGATCAAGGATAAGACGGTTCTGATTATCGCCCATCGGCTGACTACCATTTGTGAGGCCAATCAGATTATCGTTCTACGGGAAGGCAAAATTGACGATATGGGTAGTCATCGCGACCTTCTTTCCCGGAACTCCTTATATCAAAGTATGTGGCAAGCCTATACCACTTCAGAGGATTGGCAAATTGGTGAGTTAGGGAAAAAGGAGGTACCAGTGTAATGCTGCGGCAGTTATATAATGTTACAGTAGGTGATATAAAGAAGATGACTCGACCCATTCTGTGGACCATTGCTGCCAATTTAGCCAATATGTTTCCTTTTGGTTTCATGGTGCTGGCGGTTAAAGTAATTTATGAGTATTACGCCACCGAGCAGACGGTGCTCAATATGCCGCTTTTATGGAGTTTTTGGGGGGGAATGATTCTCTTTATTGCCCTGGTGTTTTGGTGTGAACAACGGTCTTACCAAGCTGTTTATCGTGGGGCCTATGAAGCTTCGGCTCAGGGGCGGGCCAGGTTGGCCGAACATATTCGGCAGCTTCCCTTAGGCTTTCTGCTGAGCAAAGATGCTACTAATCTGGGAAACATGATTATGAATGATTTCCAGCAGACGGAAGATGCGGCTACCAATTTTTTACCGCAGGTAATTAGTGGGTTGGTTATTCCTAGTTTATCCTTTTTGGGTATGCTTTTTGTGGATTGGCGTTTATCATTAGCCATGTTTGCCGGATTTCCAATTACCTTGTTAATTTTAGGGGCCGTGCGGGGTTTAGAGCGGAAGTTTGGCACTAGCCATTCGGAAGCTAGGTTAGTGCAAGCGAATTCTTTGCAGGAATATCTCTTGGGGATGAAAGTGTTAAAAGCTTATAATTTACGGGGAGAAAATTTTCAACGATTGGAACGGGCTTTTTATCGATTCATGAAAGAGAGTATTAAGCTGGAGGGGGCCCTAGGGCCGTTTTTTATAGTGGCAATTGCCTTCATGCAGGCGGGATTATCTTTCATCACCATGGTGGGTGTTTATCTGATTTTAGGCGGGTCTCTCACTGTGCCGATATTTGCTTTATTTTTGTTAGTGGGGACCCATATTTTTGACCCCTTAACGGTAGCTATTATGCGCCTACCGGCCTTTAAGTATAATGCTTTAGCTGGTGAGCGGATCGTTACATTATTGCAACAACCCCTTATGACCGGGAAGCAAGATTCCCCCCCAAATCATGATATTCGTTTGGAAAATGTAACTTTTGCCTATGATCAAAAAGTGGTTTTAGATGATGTTTCCCTCGAGTTGCCGGCTGGCCAATTAACGGCTATCGTGGGTCCTTCAGGCAGTGGGAAAAGTACGGTCTTACGTCTTATTGCTCGCTTTTATGACCCCCAGCAAGGCCAATTGGTTTTTGGGGGGAGCAATCAGAGAGAACTGGACCCGGAAAAATTAATGAAAAAAGTAGCCATGGTCTTTCAAGATGTCTATCTCTTTCAAGACACCATTAGAAATAATATTCGCTATGGCCGGGCAGAGGCTACCCAAGCGGAAATAGAAGAAGCGGCCCGGCAAGCTTGTTGCCATGACTTCATCATGAAACTGCCCCAGGGGTATGATACCATGGTGGGAGAAGGGGGGTCCACCTTGTCCGGTGGAGAAAAACAACGAATCTCCATTGCCCGAGCAATGCTTAAAAAGGCCCCGGTGGTCTTACTGGACGAAGCCACTGCTTCTCTGGATCCGGAAAATGAGTTAGAAATGCAGAAGGCCATTAGTCGCTTGATTAAGGGGCGTACCGTAATCATGATTGCCCATCGTTTGAAGACGGTTATCAATGCGGACCAGATTATTGTATTGGATAAAGGTAAAGTTGCGGAGCAGGGCAAGCATGAGGAATTGCTTGTGAATAACAAACTTTATGCAAAGTTGTGGAATTTGCAACAGCAAACTAGTGGTTGGCGGATCCCCTCCGCCTGTAAACCAGTTTATTAAGATAAGAATGGAGGAGTAAAGGTGAAGCCTATCAAACTTTTTTGCATCCCTTATGCAGGGAGTTCGGCCACTGTTTATAAAAAATGGAAAAGATATTTACATAATAATATTGAATTACACCCGCTGGAATTGGCCGGAAGAGGAGAACG
>JANQHU010000180.1 GCA_028282485.1 Bacillota bacterium | reverse complement strand
GTTGGAAGAAAGCCTGGACATTAGTCTTCTGGATAGCATTATTAAAGATACCTTAAAATCCATCGAGTCTAGCAAATCCAATCTTTTTGATATTGCTGAGACTTCGAAAAATATGTATAAAAAAATGCAAGAAGACCTGGATAAAGTAAACTCGGAAGTCAAACGGGTCATTGATCACGTGGACCGCTTGGACCATAATTACAAAAAAGCCCGGGTGCGGTTGATGGATGTGAGTAAGGATTTTTCTAAGTATTCCGAAACGGAGATCAAAAATTCCTATCATAAGGCTCAGGAGATCCAGGTTCAGTTAGCCGTGGAGCGGGAGCGGGAGGTTAATCTCCGGGGTAAACGGGATGAGCTCACCAGATCCCTGGTGAAAGCCGGGGAGATGGTCAACAAAGCCGAGGATCTGGTCTCCAAGGTGGACATTGCCCTCACTTTTTTGAGCGGCAATCTTAATGCTTTTAGCAGCCAGATGGAGAGTATGCAGCAGAAACAACTCATCGGGGCTCAGGTGATTCTGGCCCAAGAAGAAGAACGCAAAAGAGTAGCCCGGGAGATTCACGATGGCCCGGCCCAAGCTATGGCCAACGTGGTTTTAAGAGCCGAGCTTTGCGAAAAATTATTTTTAGCAGGCCGTAGCAACGATGTTACCAAGGAACTAGGGAGTTTAAAAGAGATTGTCAAAGATAGTTTGAAAGAAGTGCGCCGAATTATCTTTAACCTGCGGCCAATGACTCTGGATGACCTGGGCTTAATTCCTACTATTAAACGGTATATAGAAGAATTAAAAACCCGGGAGGGTTTTGTGGCTACTTTTGAATTTCGCGGCGAAGAGAAACGTCTCAAAAACATCTATGAAGTAGCCTTGTTTCGCTTGATTCAAGAGTCGTTAAATAATTGTAAAAAATACGCCCAGGCCCAGCAAATTACCGTTAAGATTGAATTAACTTCGGAAGATATTAATGTTCAGATTACCGATGATGGCCAAGGCTTTGACCTACAAAAAATCATGGAAAGCAAAGCTGGCAAAGCTAGCTTTGGCTTGCTGAGTATGAAAGAACGGATGAAGCTCATTAATGGGAACCTGGAGATGGAATCGGCTCCGGGACAGGGAACCAAGATTAGGGTGCATTTTCCTATGAAAGAAGCAATTGACTAATTTGAAGGTGTGATGATGCCAGTGATTAGGATCATGCTTGTAGACGACCATCCTCTGGTCAGACAAGGCTTAAAACAGCTTCTGAGTATTGAAGATGGTTTTATAGTGGTGGGCGAAGCCCAAAACGGGGATGAATTATTAGAGAAAGTCTTAGCCTTAAAACCCGATGTGATCTTGATGGATCTGAATATGCCGGGCAAGAGTGGCATTGAGTTAACCGCCGAATTAAAAAACTGCGTCTCGGCGGTAAATATTTTAGCCCTCACCGCGGATACCAACCAGCATAATGTCTTGAATATCATTAAAGCCGGGGCCTTAGGCTTTGTCCTCAAGGATATTGATACGGATCAACTCTATGAAGCCATTCGCTCTGTGGCTCAAGGGGATGCCTATATTCAACCGAGCCTGTTATCAAAACTCTTACAAGAATTCCGGCAGCTTTTGGAAGTAGGCCATTCGGTAACTGCTCCGGTAGAGTTTGGGCTGACCCAACGGGAAAAAGAGATAGTCAATTTTATTGCCTGTGGTAAGAGTAACCGGGATATTGCCGGAAAACTCTATATTAGTGAAAAGACCGTCAAAAACCACGTCAGCAGTATCTTGCGCAAAATGGGCCTGGAAGACCGTACCCAAGTAGCGGTCTATGCTTATCGCCAAGGGCTAATCAATCATTAACTAATGCCTCATTTTTCTTCATTTTAACAAAACCACGCCTCTAGTTAGTACTTTCCTCAAAATAAGCTTCTACCTCTGCAATGGTATTTATCTCAAAAATTTTGTCAACCAGATTTTCAATGGTAACTAAATCAGTTAAGGAATCAATCTTCTGGCAAATAGTAGCAGGAAGGGGAGGAAACTTTTTCTGCAATAATCTTTTTAACAAGGCTCTACCTTCTTCCAACTTGCCATTTTCTAACCCTTGGCTAATGCCTTGACTAATGCCTTGACTAATGCCTTGGCTAATGCCTTGATTAATGCCTTGATTAATACCTTCGTTAATTCCTTCTTGTTTCCACTTTAAGTTTAAATTAAATTTGGCAGCTACTCTCTCTAAAGCAGCTTCTTCTTCGGGATTTAATTTTCTTAACATTTCTAAAGCCTCCAATACCTGTCTGATATTATTATTAAAAACCGTATCAAACAATAATTCAAAGCGGGGATCTTTTAAATTTTCGGTATATTCTTCAACTAAATCGGCAATTTCCTCTTTGGGGTTAATCTTTTTAGTTAGAAATCTAATATAGCGACTCTCCCGAGAAGAAAGCTCATCAATAACAATTATTTGGGAGAGGAGATCACTGCCTAGTAAATAATATATACCGCTATTGATTTTTTCAATCGTAATACCATGGTATTTTTGAATATGTTTAGCTAGTTTTTGGGGAAAGCGGTTACTGACAAAGGTAATTGTCATCTCCTCTAGCTTAATACTATCAATATTGTTAGCTAACGACTTATAAAGATAGGCGTAAGCTTTAACCTTATAAAAATCATCAATACTTAAGTAATCATCCGGGGACTTATATTCAACAATATTATGGCTTTGGAAGATTTCGGCCATGGTTTTAAGTATTTTAACATCGCGGAGCTTCTTGATTACTAAAATATCAATTTCGAGAGGTTTGGTGGTAAGTTGATATTCGCTAGTAATTTCAAGAATATTTAAATAATCTTTCAGTTCTAACTCAAAGGCTTTCACGAAAGCCGGGTGCCAGTATATCTGATCTGCAGACAAGGGTGATCATCTCCGTTTCTTAATCTAATCTTATCATGAGTATTAGCTTGGATTCAACATTTTTTAGTAATTTTTTAGTTTGACCCCTCTTTTAACGTGGCTTATTTCCTAAGCTATCCTGGGACCATTCCCTGTCTAGGACTAAAGACTCACTTGGAAAATGATACTTTAGATGGATATAAATTACAGGAAAAAAATGTTATTATTAATATGTAAGGACGAGCTGACAATTTAATCAAACAAAAATGATAGATTAAAGGAGTGGTCATGATGTTGAAGAGATTTTTCCAAGACGAATCAGGACAAGGAATGGTTGAATACGGTTTGATTATTGCTTTGGTAGCCATCGTTTTAATTACTGCTTTGACAGCCCTCGGTGGCGGTTTAGATACCACCTTTGGCACTATCACTGGTTCTCTCTAAAAAGAAATGACAAAATAATTAGTAGCAATTAACGGATTAAACTTAATAAACAAAAGGAGTGGTTATGAATGTTGAAAAGATTTTTGCAGGAAGAATCAGGACAAGGAATGGTTGAGTACGGTTTGATTATTGCTTTGGTAGCTATCGTTTTAATTACCGCTTTGACAGCTTTAGGCGGCGGCTTAGATTCTACCTTTGACTCCATTACTGGTTCTCTCTGAGGGGTATAAACGACTAACTAAAAAATTAGTAATTAAGTCTATTTAACTAAATGTGAAGGGATTAATTAAATTTATCAAAAGGAGTGGTTATGATGTTGAAGAGATTTTTCCAAGACGAATCAGGACAAGGAATGGTTGAATACGGTTTGATTATTGCTTTGGTAGCTATTGTTTTAATTACCGCTTTGACAGCCCTAGGTGGCGGCTTAGATACCACCTTTGGTACAATTACGGGTTCTCTTTGATCTTTGCTGTTAATTCTCCTAGTTTTAGGGAGACAGTTATTAGGTTTTAAAAATGTAATTTCCTCATGTAGGGCTTTACCGAATTAATCAAAGGTAAAGCCCTACACATTAAGAAAGGAGACTGGGGTGAGATGGTAACAACAGTAACATTTTGGTTAATTTGTAGTACGTTAATTGTGGGAATGATCGCGGTGATCTGGGATGTACGTTACCGGAAGATCCCCAACTGGTTGACTTTTGGCGCTATGGTTAGTGGAATTAGCCTTAATCTGGTCTTCAACTGGCAGAGCTGGATGGTCCCTTTTTTGGGAGTACTGGCTGGGTTTTTAATGCTCTTGCTGCCTTATACTTTGGGAGGGATTGGGGCGGGGGATGTCAAGCTGTTAATGGGTTTTGGGGCTTTTTTGGGAGCCAAAGCCGTCTTTTGGGTAACTTTATATGCAGCTATTGCCGGAGGCATCTTTTCCCTGGGTTATTTAGTCTATAAGTATGGCTGGGAAACCACTAAGCAGAAATTGCAAAAAATGTTTCTGAAGCTTCCGGGAATCAAAAAAGATCCGACTTTGTCGTCTAACCCGACTGGCGAAAAAGTTTATATCCCTTACGGAGTAGCTATTTATGCCGGATTAATCTGGCTCTTAATCGCCCATTAAGGAAGGGGTGAAGCAGCATGCTTAATTTCCAGAAGTTTTCAAAAGAAGAAAGAGCCGCGGTAATGGTCGAGTTTGCTTTAGTAGCCATGACTCTAATGTTAATCCTCATCGGAATTATTCAATTCGGCCTGGTATTTAGCATTCAACTCTCCATGGATAATGCGGCCCAGACAGGAGTTCGCTTAGCAGCGATTCCTTCCAGCTTGACTGATGCTGAAATCAAGAGTACTATTATCGACCAATTATCGGTAGTAATTGATGATATTAGTACCAACGATATAACCATTACCCCCACAATTAAACAACGAAATGAACCGGTGACGGTCAGTATTGACTATGAATATGATGTTTTGGTAACTCTGGGAGTTTTGCCGGAAACCTATAACCTCACCGCACAAGCGGTGATGATGCGGGAGTAAGGAGTGATTAAGATGGGCAACAGGGAAAATGAACGGGGTGCTGTAATTGTAATCACCGCTTTTTTGATGGTAGGCTTAATCACTAGTATGGCTTTGGTTGTTGATGTTGGTCGTCTCTACTTGACCCGCACTAAGTTACAAACGGCCGCTGATGCCGCGGCTTTGGCGGGAGCCTATACTTATTTTGCCGATGAAAGCGAACCGGATGCGGTGAGTAAAGCCCAGGATTATGCTGGGGATAATATGGAAGAAGATTTTAATTTTAGTTATAGCATTGTCGGTAATCAGTTTACCGTGGATTTAAATCGGGATGTAGACTTCTTTTTTGCCCCGGTAATCGGGATCGAAAGCTCCAATGTAGCGGTGACAGCGACAGCTTCGGCGGGGACGGTATCGGCTATTGATAAGGTGGTTCCTTTCGGGGTGCTCAAACAGTCTTTTTCCTACGGGCAACAGTATGTCTTAAAATATGGGGCTGGTGGTAGTGGCTGTTACCATGGTAATTTTGGAGCAGTGGCTCTGGGTGGCAGAGGAGCTTGTGTTTATCGCAATAATATTAAGTATGGTTATAATGGCGAGATCCGAGTGGGAGATCAAATCTATACCGAACCGGGCAATATGGCAGGGCCTACGGATCAAGGAGTGAGTTACCGCAAATCCCTCTGTACTCATGGCTGTAGTTTTAGTAGTCAGATTGAGGCCAACTGCCCACGAGTGGTTGTTGTTCCGGTAATCGATTCGTTGCCTAATGGTCGTAAAAAAGTAAATGTGTTAGGCTTTGCTGCTTTCTTTTTAGAAGCCACCCAAAATGGTACCAAAGGACAAAAAGATGTAGTTGGTCGCTTTTTGAAATGGGCCGCTGCCGGCGAGAGTGGCGCGGGCGAAAGTTTTGGGCTGACTACGGTTAATTTGATACATTAAAGATTTAAAAATATAAATTATTAAAAACCCTGAAGCGTTGTTCGGGGTTTCTTTTCTAGTAGTTTAATTATAAAAATAATTATTTGATATTTAGGATATTATGGAAAGACCCGATATATATAATTGAAGTAAAAAAAAGAGGGGATGTTCTCATGCCCGGGAATAAAATTGCGTTAATTTTAGCTTTTATCTGTGCCGCAATTGCCTCGGTAATTGTTTATAATACCTTAAAAGAAGGCAGTAAGGTCAAGGTGATCGAGTCGCCGAAAAAACCGGTCGTCTTTGCCAAGACCAATATTCCGGCCCGCTCGGTGATTGATGGGGATCAATTAGAGATCCGGATGATTCCCGAAGAAGCCGTAGGCTCAAATGCCGCCACGAAGATTGAAGAGCTAACGGGCTTGATTACCAAAGCGGACCTAATTCAAGGCGAACAAGTGAACGTTAATCGCTTAGTCAAAGTAGGGGAGAAGATTGGGCTTTCTTTTGTGATTCCGCCGGGAATGCGGGCTTTAACTATTGCCATTAATGAAGTAGTGGGAGTGGCTGGATTTATTAAAATTGGAGAACGAGTGGATATTATCGGAACTTTAGAACCGAAGGATTCTCCTGTAGGAACTATCAGTTGGACGGTAGCCCAAAATCTTGAGGTTTTAGCAGTCTCCCAAGAAATGGGTGATCCCGTCATAAAAGCAGAAGAGACAGAAAGTGCCAAAAAGAAGAAAGGGACCAAAAGGCCCCAGAAGGCGGAGGCTAAGATTGGGACTTCGGTAACTTTAGCAGTAACGCCTCAGCAAGCGGAACGCATTGCTCTGGCTGGAGAAAGAGGCGTTTTAAGGTTGATCTTACGTCCAGTTTTAGAGGAACCCCTCTTAGATATTCCCCCTATTGATGAGATGACTATCTTTACCCAAAATGATTTACCGAAACCTAGCATTAGTCCCAGTCCTAGTCCGACCAAGGTAACTCGGGTTAGGCGCATCAAGCGGAGAAGTATTATCAAAAAACGTCCGGTCCGGCGGATTGAGGTTGTTTCGGGGCCAGAGATCAAAGTAATTAAGCTGGACTAGGAGGGAAGAATGATGGCCGGAAAACAAATCCAACTAGGAGCCTTTTGGACAATTATTCTAATAATGATGTTTTTACCGACCAGTGGAGCTGTGGAGAAAAACGGGGAGAGCATTCCGGTTTTACTGGGAGTAGGTGATTGTAAGGTCTTGTCCACTCACGGGGTAGTTCGAGTAGCTAATAGTAATCCTGAGGTGCTGGAAGTAGTAGTGCTGGCCAAAGGGCGAAGTATCTTATTAAATGCCAAGAAGAACGGCTTAGCCACTATTAATGTTTGGTATGCTACCGGTCGCAAGACTTATCGCATTTCGGTACAAGCAGATTACTCCAATATTATGGAAGAGTTAAATGAAATTATCAATAATCCCGAAATTGAAGTGATTGTCAATCATAAATATGTTATTTTAAACGGAGTGGTGGAGAGTAGCTTAGAGGCGGATACAATGGTTCAGTATGCTAAAATGTACCGGGAGAATGTGATTAATAACTTAAAAGTAAAGACTAAATATCAGATTATGCTTTCGGTACTAGTTACAGAAGTAAAAAAGGAAGTCGAACAAAAGTATGGCATTCGTTGGGGCGGCTGGATTTTAACGAAGGATGGTTGGATCTTTAACGAATGGAGTTTAGGTTTAATCGAAACCGATAATTTTAGTATCGGCCGCTTCGAAGGTAACTGGTTGGCGGGAACTATGTTAGATGAGCTAGAGAAGAATGGTGATGCTAAAATTCTTGCCGCACCCTCCATTTTGACTTCCAACGGCCAGGAAGCCTCCTTTTTAGCTGGGGGGGAGATTCCTATCCCTTTATCTGATGGGATGGGCGGAATCAAAGTAAACTGGAAACAATACGGGATCAAACTTAAGGCCAAAATCACGATGAGCCCCACTAACAAAGATATATTGACCATGACTATTAATCCGGAAGTGAGCTCCTTAGACTGGGCTAATGCCATTTTGGTCAGTGGCAGTAGATTACCGGCCATTGCCACTCGCAAGACGGAGACCACCGTTCAAATTAAAGATGGGGATACCTTGGTCATTGGGGGGCTGTTAAAGAGCGAGGATTCCAAAACCATTTTTAAACTGCCGTTTTTAGGAGATCTCCCGATTATCGGTAGTCTCTTTAAAAGCCAGAGTTTTCAAAAAGGAGAAACAGAATTATTAATTTTTGTCCGGCCGCGGATTATTAGTGGTAATACTGTAATTAATCCGAAAAAACTTACTAATCCGGAGTTTAAAGGCCCCCATTTCGAAACTGATTTAGAGACTACTAATAAGTAGGTGACAAAGAATCTATGAAAATCCGGGTAATGATTGTTGATGATACTAAAGACACCAGAACTAATTTAAAACGTTTGTTAGAATTAGAAGCGGATATTGAAGTTGTTGGGGAAGCTGGTGATGGCCAGGAGGGCATCCAATTAGCCCATCAATTGAATCCGGATATAATTTTAATGGATATTAACATGCCGGTTTTAGACGGGATTCACGCGACGGAGCAGATGACGGTCCAATTACCCAGCATCGGAATTATTATGTTGTCAGTCCAAGGAGAACAGGAGTACTTACGCAAGGCCATGGCTGCCGGAGCACGAGACTATCTCACTAAACCCCCCAGTAGCGAAGATTTACTGCAAACCATTCACCGGGTTTTTGAAATGGAGAAGAAGCGGCAGACCACCTTAGTGCAAAACGTTGCCCAGGTTGGTAATGAAGAACCCCGGGAGCCAGGAGCGATCATCAGTATCTTTAGCACTAAAGGGGGCGTGGGAAAATCAACCATTGTGGCTAATTTAGGAGTGGCCTTAGCCCAAGGAGCCAAGCAAAGAGTGGCCATTGTGGATCTGGATTTGCAGTTTGGCGACATTGCGATGATGTTTGATCAGGTACCCCGGCGGACTATCGCTGATCTGGCGGGAGAAACGGAAGAGATCACCCCAAAGCTTCTTGATAATTATTTATTAACGCATAGTAGTGGAGTGAAGATCTTGGCGGCACCCTTAAGGCCCGAGTTTGCCGATGCTGTGGAGAGTAAGCATCTCCAAATTGTCTTAGAACTATTAAAGCAGAGTTATGATTACGTTTTAGTGGATACCTACCGTTCTTTTGATGAGATCACCTTAACCAGCCTTGATCTCTCCGATGAGGTTCTGTTAGTGACTACCTTGGATGTCTTAACTATTAAAAATGTGAAACTGGGCTTAGAAGCCATGGCTGGTTTGGATTATGACCCTCGTAAAATCAAGTTGGTGATTAATCGCAGTAATACTGAAATTGGAGTTTCCCAACATGATTTGGAGAATAGTCTTAGTTATAAATCGAGCCTGACGCTGCCTAGTGACGGGAAGGTAGTGGTGGCTTCTACTAATAAAGGGATCCCCTTTGTGATTGCTGATCCCAAGGCCTCGATTACCGGGATCATGTTAAATTTTGCTCGGGAACTGGCTGGGTTACCCCTGGAAAAGAAAGAGAAAGCAGGCCCCTTAAGCAATCCCTTAGGCTGGTTTAAAGGAGGTAAGTAGTTAGGATGTCTTTAAGATCCAGGTTAGAAGAAAAAAAAGTAACCGAAACTGTGGAAAAAACTGAAAAACAGACGACTAATACGAGTAATAGTCACCAACATCAAGCCAAACAAAATCATATTGATCCGCTGCGAAATATTAAAAGGAAGGTTCACGAAGCCTTATTAAAAGAGATTCCCACCGAGGTTTTAGAACATAGCGATGAACCAGAAAATCAGGAACTAATTAAGCAGAAGATTGAAGAGATTGTTGGTTTTATCTTGGAGAATGAGTATCCGGCCACTTCTCGTAGTGAACGCCAAAAGATTAATACGGAGATTAACGATGAAGTATTAGGCTTCGGACCCATTAATTCTTTAATTTTGGACCCCACGGTTTCCGAAATAATGGTCAATAGCCCTAGCCAGGTCTATGTGGAACGGAAAGGGAAGCTGGTTCTTTCTGAGGTGAAATTCAGAGATAATGAGCATGTTCTCCATGTGATCGAAAAGATCGTCTCCCCCATCGGGCGGCGGATTGACGAGTCCAGCCCCATGGTTGACGCCAGGCTTCCGGATGGCTCCCGGGTTAATGCGATTATTCCTCCTTTGGCCTTAAAGGGGCCTTCGATCACCATTCGTAAATTTTCCAAAGACCCCTTTACCGTTGAAGATCTGATCAACTTTGGCAGTCTGACTCCGGAAATGGCCAAATTTATTGATGCCTGTGTCAAAGCCAAGCTCAATATCGTTGTTTCCGGGGGCACCGGGAGCGGGAAAACCACCACCCTCAATGTGCTTTCTTCTTTTATTCCGGATGATGAGCGAATTGTTACCATTGAGGATGCGGCTGAGTTGCAACTACGGCAAGAACACGTAGTCTCATTGGAGACCCGCCCTCCTAATATTGAGGGCAAAGGGGCTATTACCATGCGGGATCTGGTGAAAAACTCTTTGCGGATGCGACCGGATCGCATCGTCGTCGGGGAAGGGCGGGGGGCCGAGGCCTTAGATATGTTACAAGCGATGAATACCGGGCATGACGGCTCATTAACCACCGGGCATGCCAACTCTCCCCGGGATATGCTTTCCCGGTTGGAGACCATGGTAATGATGGCTGGGATGGATCTGCCTGCTAAAGCCATTCGAGAGCAGATTTCCTCGGCGGTGGATGTCATTGTCCAACAATCCCGCTTAAAAGACGGGAGCCGGAAGATCACTTATATTACCGAAATTCAAGGAATGGAAGGGGAGGTAGTCACTCTCCAGGATATTTTTTTCTTTGAGCAGCGGGGCGTTGACGAGCAAGGAAAGATCATTGGTCGTTTAAAGCCTACCGGCATTCGTCCCAAATTCTTTGAAAAATTTGAGATGTACGGGATTCACCTGCCGCCGGATCTCTTCTCTACTTATTAAAAGAAGCAGGGTGGATTTTTAGTTTTTCAGAAGCGTATTTTGCTGAAAGCAAGAAATTATGGTCAGGGGAAAGGAGGGAGCCGGAAATGATCCTTGCGGTAATCCTGGTTTTTGTAAGTGTCTTTCTCTTTGCCTTAGCGATATTCGGAGGCTCCTCAAAACCAAAAGTGGATACTAACCAGCGCATGAACCGCTATATTAATGCGGTCACCGCGGATGTGCGGTTGGAATTAGAAAAAAAAGGCGAATCCAAAAATAAAGGTTATAATAAGGCGAATAATTTTTTTCGTAGTTTTTTAGAAAAATACGGAAAAACAATTGAAAAAAAGGGTTATACCAAGCAGATAGAGTTTGAATTACAAAAAGGGGATATTCCCTTAAGAGGCTATGAATTTCTTTTTTTGATCGGTGGAACTACTGGAGCAGCCATTTTTTTGACTTTTATCTTTAATCCCAATATGATTTCGATGAGTGTAGCCGGATTACTAGGTTTTATGGGTCCGATTATCTTTATGAGAATCAAGCAAGCTAAAAAAGTCCAACTCTTTAATAATCAGATTGGGGATGCTTTAGTCCTAATTTCTAATTCTTTAAAAGCTGGTTACGGTTTTATGCAGTCTTTGGAGATGGTTTCCCGGGATATGCGCCCGCCGATTCAAACGGAATTTGGGCGAGTCTTACAAGAGATTAATCTCGGGATCACTACCGAAGAAGCCCTCACCAGATTAACCGTACGGGTTTGTAGTAAAGATTTGGACTTGGTGGTCACTGCCATGCTAATCCAGAGACAGATCGGGGGTAATCTTTCCGAAATCTTAGACAATATCTCCCATACGATTCGTGAACGAATCCGAATTAAAGGAGAAATCAAGAGCCTCACGGCCCAAGGGCGTTTATCTGGTTTGATCATCGGGGCCATGCCTTTGGCTATTAGTGCTTTTTTGTTAATTACCAATCCTCAATATGTGACTCAACTGGTGACCGATCCCCGGGGGAAGTTTTTGATTATCTATGCGGTGGTAGCGGAAGTAATTGCTATTTTATTAATTCGCAAGATTGTTTCTATTAAAATCTAGAAAAGATCCGTCATCTTTGGGAAAGGAGGGTTAAAATGATTGAGGTAGCTATTGTCTTAACTTTTGTAAGTGTCATGAGTTTTATCTACGTGATTATCCAGAGCTTTCAGGAGAAGAACCGCCAAATTAAAACCCGGCTCGAAAGGTTAAAACCGATGTTGCCGGAGTATACCGAAATTGATGCCGAATTAGCTCAGCCTCTATTCATCCGTCTTTTTGCCCCTCTTTTAAAAAAGTTTGCCGGAATTACGACGAAGTTAACTCCTCAAAATATTAAAAAACAGACGGAACACTTGTTGGAAATCGCCGGTTTTCCTTATGGCTTGACGGTGAATGATTTTTTGGTAGTCAAGTTGGCCGCGCCTATTCTGGGGGTTGTGGGTGCTTTTTTTGCTGTCAACGAGGAGCAGGGAATGCAAATGAAAATGATGATTCTGGTGGCGGGCCTGGTTTTAGGGTTAAGGATACCAGACTTTTTTTTGAAACGCCAAGCTACCAAACGCCAATTGAAACTAACCGACGAACTCCCGGATAATCTAGACTTGTTAACGGTTAGTGTGGAGGCGGGGTTAGGCTTTGATCAGGCTCTTCTCAAAGTAGTGGAAAAGACCCGGGGGCCTTTGGCTCAAGAATTTAAAAAGGTACTTCATGAGGTGAGAATTGGCAAACCTCGCCGGGACGCTTTGAAAGAAATGTCTGGGCGGGTAGGGGTTGAAGAACTACAAACTTTTGTAGCAGCCGTAGTCCAAGCGGAGCAATTAGGGGTTAGTATTGGGAATGTGTTACGGATTCAAGCTCAGCAACTGCGCCAAAAACGAAGATTGAAAGCTGAAGAAAAAGCCCAGAAAGCTCCGGTGAAAATGTTGATCCCGATGATTTTGTTTATCTTTCCCAGTCTCTTTATTGTCTTACTGGGTCCGGGAGCTTTACAGATTGTTGATAATTTTTCGAAAATGAATAAATAAGGAAGCGGGTGAGGATGATGCTGGGTCGAAAAATATGGGGGGTACTTTTTTTTCTCCTTTGCGCCTTAATTAGCCCATCTCCCAGGACCTGGGGGGAGACTCCGGCTATTCCCACCGTGATTAATAGTGGAGAGACGATTACGGTAACGGCGGCTTTATCCGGGGAGATTGATCATAATATTACCGTGAAAGCAGGAGGGAAATTAATCATTGAACCCGGGGCTACCCTTTCCTTTGTCGAGACTATTGTCGACAGTAAAAGAGTCACCCAACGGATTATCGTAGAAGCCGGGGGAATTCTCGAAATAGGTGGCCCCGGAGCTCCCTGTATTTTGCGTGCCGCTGGTTATCCGGGAGAAGATTTTCGCTATAGTGGTTGGTACGGGATTGCTAACTCAGGCAGTCTTATCCTTAAAAATACCACAATTTGGGGAGCCGAATATGGTGTTTTTCAAGTAGGTGGCACAACCTTAATCGAAACGGCGACGATCGACTATTGTAGTAATGGTATTACCTCTAAAGACGGGGTAGTCAAAATTTTTAGTTCTACTTTTAACAACAATCATGAAGCCGTGGCGGTAACGGATGTGGCTGAGCCTTCCTTGTTGTGTGGCAATCACTTTAGTAATAATGGGGTTTCTCTGAAAATAATCGGCACTAATTATTTGAATGTCCGGAATAATCAATTTGATAATACAAACCAAAATGCCATCTACCTCCAGAATAAAGCCACGGAAAGTGGCGAGGTTTTCTGGGATAATTCCCAGGTGTACTTTTCCTTTAATAACTTTAATTATCACTTGACGGAAACTGATTTATATATGGTCTATAATATTTCCGCCAGTGAAATTGCTCTTTACAATTGTTATTGGCAGAGTAATGACCGGGTTTACTTGACAGAAACGGAGATTAAAGGAGATAATTTAGTAACTGAAAAAGAAAAGGTGCTTATTAAAAATATTTTAAGTAGCCCGGTAACTATTACCACAGATACGACCCCCCCTACCTTGGTGGAGTTAAATCCTACCGCCGCCCGGCCCGGCTTTATTGATCTCTCCGTAGTTATTAGTGATGTGGGCTGGGGGGTTGATCTGGAGAGCATCATCATCAAACTTTATGATTCCGAGGGCCTAGCTTATCATGTGGCCCTCGGCAATACTCTTTATAATAACCGGCAGTATATTCTGGCGGGTACGGTAGAATTAACTACGGAAGGGGAATATACCTGGGAGATTACGGGACAAGACTTTTCTGGGAATAACTTAACCGATCCCGCCGGGTTACTGAGAGAGCAACCAACCCCCCAAAAGTTACTGGTAACTAGTGATTACCAATCAATTTTAAATACGGCGCCTCCTTGGCAAGGGGGAGTCTATAACTTAATTACTATACCAGTCACTACTTACGAGTTGGATCATAAAAACGCCTTGGGTTTCTTTGCTACGGATACCAATATTGTGCGCTATCAAAAAGACGCGGAGACTAATAATTATCGCTACTTTTATTATGGTGAGTCCGGTTTGGAGGCGTTTACCCCAGGAAAGGGCTTCTGGTTAAAGCCTGGCACAGATGAAACCAAAGCCAGTCAGGTCAACGGGGAGACCCAGACTACTGCCTTACGAAATATTTCTCTAGAACCCGGGTGGCATCTGATTGGTAATCCTTTTAATGACATTTCGCTACCCTTTGATTATTTATCCTTTAGCTACGCTGGCCAAGAAAGCCGTTATCTGAATGCGGTTTTAGACGGAGTAGTCAGCTATGGCCTCTGGAGCTTTAACCATCCGGCTTATTATCTAGAGCGAAGTCAAATGGACTTATGGCGGGGCTACTGGATCTATATCAAAAAAGCCTGTCAGTTGAGTTATCATCGCAGTCAGTTTCGTTCCGGCCGAAGCGTGGATCCGGTTTTATGGAGCCTAGAATTACGTCTCCAACAAGGGAACCAAAGGGGAGGTGGCAGCCTTCTAGGGTTGGCCCGCATGGCCACGGACGGGTATGATCTTTGGGATGCCCCCAAACCCCCGGCTAGCTTGGGGAATAAATTAGAGACCTTTTTTACCATCCCGGGCCGGAGTCAGCAGCTAGGGGCTGATTGGCGCGGTAGTAATTCGGGAGCAGCAAGCTGGGAATTGGTAGTCACTGGCTTAACTCCGGGAGAGGCTTACTTAACATGGCCGGGGATCGGGGCGATACCTGCCGATTACCAACTGGTCTTGGTTGATCCTCAGACTAAGAAAGAGATTAATCTCCGGGAGCAGGCCAATTATTCTTTCCCGGTAACAAAGGAGACTTCCCGCACTTTTACTATTAAGATGACCAACCTCAAAACAATTGATTTAAGTTTGACAGAGGTTCGGTTAACTCCGGTGCCTTTTGCTCCGTTACGGGAAAGCTTAGCAGTTAGCTTTCGGCTTAATAACGCAGCTACCGTGGAGATTCGGATCTATGATTGGGTGGGTAATCTAGTTTATGTCCACAGTGGTAATCACTGTTTGGCAGGTACCAATAGTCTCTGGTGGAACGGCCGCAATAACCTAGGGCAGTTAGTAGCTAATGGGGTTTATTTTTGTAAAATAATTGCCAAAAGCGGGACCAAATCAACTGAGGCAAGAGCTAAGTTAGTGGTGGTAAACGGTCTGTAATAAAGATACTTGGTATTATTTTTTAATTAGGATCTTTTAAAGAAGGATATTGGTTATCAAACAAGAAATATATTGAAAAAGAAATATTTAAAAAGGAGGAGCCTTATTTGGAGCTCGGTAGCAGCTTTTTAGAACTAATTCGATATTTTGACAATCTCATCAATGAATCTTTAAGGGGTTTGATTGATGATTTTGATCTGGGGAAATTTTTAATATTAGTTTTATTAGCCTTTATTTACGGAATTATTCATTCAGCCGGACCGGGACATAGTAAGACCCTGGTGGTCTCTTATTTTTTGAAAGAAAAACAACCCCTTCGGAAATCCTTTTTTTTAAGTATGGTGATATCGGTCATTCATGTAGGTTCGGCAATTCTGTTAGCTTTTATTTTAACCTACTTCCTGAAAGGGTTAGGCGGGATGTTTAAGATTAAATTACAAAGTTATATAATGTTGGCAAGTGGTATCTTAATCACCCTAGTGGGCTTAGGTTTTTTACTCACCAAAATTTTTACAAAGCAGAAGCACGAACATCATCTACCTGCAAACAATAAGAATATTTTTTTAATTGGCATTTCCGCAGGCATTGTTCCTTGCCCAGTGGCTTTAATGATCATGCTCTTCACAATTTCGCAGGGGATTGTTTGGCAGGGGATTATTTTAGTCCTCAGTATGTCCTTAGGGATGTTAGCTTTATTAATGCCTCTGGGGATGGTCAGCATTAAAGCCCGAGATGGTTTATTAAAGTTGACTACACATAAATTAAAGGATCAAGTGGGCAAAGTATCCGTCTTTATCGAGTATCTCTCCATTATTTTTATAATTTTAATCGGGGTTATGATGATCTTTTCTAATGCTATCTTGTAGGAGGGTTGGTAGATGTTTAAATGTCAGAAAATTTTTACCCCAATCTTATTCAGCCTGGTGCTGCTTTTAGGGGTACATACCGGCTTAAAAGCCCATCCCCATATTTTTATTAAACCGACTGCCAAATGTAAATTAGTTAATCAGCAACTGAAAGGGATCATCATCAGTTGGCAGTTTGATAAATGGTGGAGTGAAGATGTTTTAAATAATTGTGACCATAATAAAGACGGCCAGATTAAGGGTCAGGAAGTAAAGACTGTTTTTAAAGATTATTTTAGTGGGGTCAAAGATTATAATTATTTCACTGAAATTACGATAGCTAAAAAGAAGATCAACATAAAGAAAGTTGAAAATTTTGATGTTAAAGTTGATCAGAAGAGATTGGTTACTTATTATTTTACCGTTCCCATCAACGGCACTTATCAACCAGGGAGTCCGATTAAGATTGCTTTGAATGATAAAACTATTTATATTGCTTTTGACCAAAAGATTGCTTTATTAAAAGATAAAAAAGTTACTTATCAGAAGATCAAATATAGTCGTTATAGTCATTATGGGGTGATGGTTAGCTTTAACCTAGCTGCTCCTAAAAACCCCTAATTAATTTGCTTTTTTTGATAATGCAACAGGGCGGCGATAAAAGTCGTCACCGGCACCACGGCCAACAACCCGATACTGCCCGTCAACATCCGCACCAGCTCCCCGGCAATAGCATCATGATTAATAATCTGGCTATAAGGGGTTTGGTGGATATGATAGAGCATTAATAAGGGAAAAGAACTGCCTACATAAGCTAAAATTAAGGTATTGGTCATGGTGCCAATAATATCTTTACCCACTTTGAAACCGCTACTGATTAAGGCTTCCAGCGGCACCGCCGGATTAGACTCCTTGATCTCGGTAATTGCCGAAGAGATGGACATAGCCACATCCATCACCGCCCCCAACGCTCCGATAATAATTCCCGAAAATAATAATCCTTTATAATCTACCTGCGTCGTTGAATATTGAAGAATTTGGAGAGATTCATCACTATAGCCTAATAAGGAGATCATATCACCAAAATAACAGACCAATAACCCGGCGACAGCCACCCCGCTAATGGTACCGATAATTGCCGCTAAGGTCTTGCGGTTGATTCCACTGACGAAAAAGAGGGAGAAAATCGTCGCCACAGCGGATAGGATTAAAGTTATTAAAATGGGGGAATAGCCTTTAATAACCAGGGGAATTAAGAAATAAAAAATGATGATACAAATAAAGGCTAAACTAATCAGGGCCCTTATGCCTTGAAAACCACCGAATAACATTACACTAAAGGCGAAAATGGCCAATAGCAAATATAAACCTCTTTCCCGAACTGGCCCGGTGATGGCAAAACGGCTGGGGAACTGCTGCTTCTTTTGGTACTCTTGTACAAAGATTAAATCTCCTTTAGAATACCTGATGTCCGTGGGAAAACCATTAATTTCGTTAGTTAAGCGAACACTTTTTCCGGCATAAGGGCCTTTCAGAAACTTGGCTAAAATAATTTGTTCGGTTTGGTTATTATTTTTAGTGATATTTTCCACGGTCATGATTTGGGCCTGATAACGATTCTCCGGACGATCTTCCCCCGGAGTGGGATTAGAAATGAATACTGCTAATACTAAGAGAATTAGAATAGTAATGATTTGCTTCATGATATCACCTTAAGTTTCAAGATATTTTTAAGTAATGGATAACTGCTCTAGGTTATCTGTTTTTCTTTATTAAACAATAAAATATAAGTTTTGATATTAATAATATATGATATGATGCTAAAAAAATTCTTAAAAAAAATATTTGGCGAAGGCTTTTGTATATTTTTCAGATAAATGCCAACAATAATTATAATTGTTTATTTAAAATAAGGTAAAAAGAATCATGTTTAAAAAAATTTTTTCTCAACTATTTGATAATCAAAACCCGGAAAAAAAAGTGGAAGTTATTTTTTCTAAAGTTACTGAAAACAGAAGGTATTTAGAAAAT
Organism: Bacillota bacterium; assembly: GCA_028282485.1. Lineage (GTDB taxonomy): Bacteria > Bacillota > UBA4882 > UBA8346 > UBA8346 > JANQHU01. The sequence goes on along the minus strand of JANQHU010000180.1, from coordinate 1,399 downwards.
ATTTTTCATCAGAGCATGGATGTTATTTTTTATGAGAGCAATTCCAATAATGGGGGTAAAGCCTTATTTGTCTATATTGATGGTCTGGTTAATTATAATTTGGTTAATAGAGACATTATTAAGCCTTTTATTGTTAATTTTAATAAAAGAAATGTCAAAAATTCTTTTTATGTCTCTAATATAAATGAAACTAATAATTTTGCGGAGTTAGTCACTAAAATCTTAGAAGGAAACATCGCCATTTTTATTGATGGTTTTGCAACCGCTTTTTTGAGCGAAGTCAAAGAATGGGAAAAAAGAGAAGTTGAGTCCCCCGATAGTGAAACTATTATTCGCGGACCTAAAGAAGGTTTTATCGAAACCTTAAAAATAAATATTGCCTTACTGAGAAGAAAAATTAAAAATCATAATTTAGTTTTTGAGCCTTACCAACTAGGCCGCCAAACTAAAACAACAATTAGTATCGCTTATTTCAAAGGAATCGCTAATGAAGAACTTCTGGGAGAAATTCGTCAAAAAATAACTAGTATTGAGACAGACGCTATTTTGGAATCGGGATATATCGAACAATTTTTGGTGGACAAATCTTATCATCTTTTTCCGATAATCGGCCAAACCCAAAAACCGGATGTAGCAGCGGCAAAAATTTTAGAAGGGCGAATTGCGATTCTTTGTGACGGCACGCCTCATATCCTAACCCTGCCTCATTTATTTATTGAAAATTTTCAAACTAGTGAAGATTATTATATAAATCCCCTTAGTGCTTCATTATTAAGAATTATTCGGATCATTTCTTTATTAATAAATGCGTTTGCCCTGGCCGTATACGTAATGTTCCAGACTTTTCATCAAGAAATGATTCCCTTAGATTTATTGGTAAAGATGGCTAGTGCCATGGAAGGAGTACCTTTTCCCTCCATCGCGGAAGCACTATTTATGGCTACGGTTTTTGAAGTACTGCGGGAGTCGGGAACGAGATTACCGAAAGCAGTGGGTTCAGCGGTGAGTATTGTGGGAACTTTAGTTATCGGGGAGTCCGCTGTGGCAGCCGCTTTTGTAAGCTCTACGGTTATTATTATTGTGGGGGCCACGGCTATTGCCAGCTTTACTACACCTAATTTAAGTGACTCCATTGCTATAATTCGCTTTTTAGCAATAATTGCCGCTGGCTTAATGGGGTTATATGGCTTAGCAGCCTTTGTTTTTATGTTAAGTATTCATCTGACTGCTTTAAATTCTTTTAGCACTATTTATACTTGGCCGCTAGCTCCTATCAATTATAGCGGGCTGAAAGATAGTATTGTGAAATTTCCCCTCAAAGAATTGTTTTTAAGGCCGATGGCTTTTGTTAAAAATAATCTGCAAAGACAAAAAAAACCAGAAAGGAAGGAATAGAATG
>JANQHU010000309.1 GCA_028282485.1 Bacillota bacterium | reverse complement strand
AATTACTTAAGTTTTTTTATTAAAAAGGATCTTTTTCCGGTAATAGGAAAAAATGCTTTAACCATAGAGGAATATAATGAGGTAGTAAAGCGTTACTTTGCCGCCTTTTTAAAAAAACCTAAAGATAAAAAGACTTTAGAAATTCTTGAAAAATTAAATTTTGCCGAAATAGCCAGTGAGGAACTGCAGCAGAAAAGGGATTTTTTTATTGAAAAAGCTAACAGTTTAATTGCAGTTATTAGTGCAACAAATTTTGATAAGTATATTAAAGTTTTTTTTGATAAAGAAGAATCGCTTTATAAAAAAGAGTATCATCGTTATGTTTTTCCGAAAATTTATAACAATAATGAATTCAATATTTTGGTAAACGGAGAAATTTATGGTTTGGCAAATGATAATATGTCATTAAATGCCAAAAAACCATTTTTGAAATTGAAAACAACCAAATTTCAAGTGCCGTTACGCATTACTAGCTCGAAAGCCTTGCTGACTAAGAAGACTTTTGATTGGCTCAAATCTCTAAAAGAAAACGTGGTGGAGCTTGATTATAAGTATGATTTCCAAACTGAGGTCCAGGCACGTGCTGACGCCCAATCACGCCATTATCTCTATTTAACCAAAGGGAAAGAGGTCACTATCGAAGATTATGATAATATTCCAATTGCCAAGAGGCAAATTCGGTTTCAATTAAAAAATTATTTAGAGATTACTGGTGATGGAGAAGAGAAAGATCTTCCTTTGCCACCCGAAAACTTCCCAGGTAAAAGTGAATTAGCAGCTAGGTTTGACGAATTGTTTTTTAGTAATTATCTGCGGCGTAATTACTATAGTGAAGCCAAAAACATTAAGACGAAACCGGGGCGGTTTTCGGCTCGAATGTTAGATCTCCTCTTGATTAACCGGGAACTTTTACGGGATTTTTTCTTAAAAGATATTGATAAATGTAAAAATACTGAAGTTTACGAAGAGGATTTTGTTGCGCGAATGGACAAGTTGACTTTAGAATTAGTCAAGGAACAGGCTAAACTGGTAGCAGGTTTTTATTTTAAAAATGTAGCTAAGGCCTTAAATTTAAGATTATCTTTATTAGAATATTTTAAAGGGAGTGGGAAGGATATGGGAAGCCGGATTAGTGATTTTTATGAAGAAATAGGGTTTGAGTTGAAAAAAGAAGATTTTTATACTTGTCAAAATGATAATCAGTTTTATTTCTTAGGGGGGCAAATAGCCTATTACTTAGTTTCGCAAAGTGAAGCGGAAAATAAGAAATGCAGTTTGATTGAGCCGTTTTTACGAGTAGCTACCCCAATACAGTTGAAAGAACAGCTCAAAAATGTCTTTAATAGTTATAAACACAAAATTCCCCTCAAATTTCTTACATTTCGTAATGCTTTTAGCGCAGTCATGGATTATGAAGGAACAAGTAATTTGAAAGATAAGCAGGACTTCTTTTTAGCAGGATTTATGGCGAAGAATCTTTTTTATAATAAATAAAAAATGATCAAAATTCTATTAATAGTAATTCGGAGGGTGAGTGAAAATGAAGATGAAAAACCGGGTTTATGGAGTAGTGGCCATTAAAAGCAGAATGGCTAATTGGAATGCTGATTTTACGGGAAGGCCGAAAACCACGGCTAACGGGGATATTTTTGGTAGTGACAAAGCTTTTAAGTATCCTATCAAACGGATGTGGGAGAACGAAGGGGAAAAGGTTTTATACTTAAAATCTTTTAAAATTGACGAGAAAGCCAAAGAAGAGGAAAAGAGCAAGCTCCAGCCCCGGGATTTATGGGAGCGGTATTTAGCGGTTTTTCCGGAGGTCAAAGCAGAAGCGTCGGTTACTTCCAAAGAAATTTTGGAGAACTTATTTAAGGCCTTGGATGTGATCAATTTTGGAGCTACTTTTGCGGCGGATCGAAAACGGAATATTAGCATTACGGGAGCCGTTCAAGTGGGACAAGGTTATAATAAATATGCGGAGACAATTATTGAATCCCAAGCGATTTTATCTCCTTTTCGAAACTCTTCCGAAAAAAAGGAAGAGGCCAGCGCTACTACGCTGGGGACCAAAATAGTGGTGGATGAGGCTCATTATTTTTATCCCTTTACGGTTAATCCGGAAAATTACCAGGAATATATTAGTTTAATTGAGGGTTTTGAAGGCTATACCCAGGCGGCTTATCATAAATTTAAAGCAGGTTGCTTGGTTGCCGCGACTGCTTTTAATACCAATAGTAAAATGGGTTGCGAAAATGAGTTTGCTTTATTTGTCGAGTGTCGGGATGAGGCCCGGCTTTATTTGGCTAATTTAGATCAGTATATTGGTTTTACCAAAGAAGATGGTAAAGCGGTAATTAATCTGGCCCAATTAGGGTTTTTAGCAGATTTTAAAGAGCAAATTGCCCAAATTGAAGTCTATTATAATCCTCTCACCGTGGTAGTGCAAGGAGAGAGTTTGCAGCAGCAGGGCTTAAATTACCAAGAGAAGAATCTGTTTACGGCAGCGCTACTTTATCAGGAGCAGGATGCTTAAGTTAAATCTATCAATCAAAAGAGGAGGTAAGCCGTGGGTTGATGGCTGAAAAAATCATGAAAGCTTTAAAATTCACTTTATCAGGAAAAACGGCCCTTTTTAAAAAACCGGATGTTAATGCTTTTGCCTACTTTACCTATAATAATATTCATAAAATTGCTTTATTAGGACTTTTGGGAGCTCTACTCGGGTTAGGTGGTTATCAGCAACAGGCTCGCCAGTTAGCCGAGGCTGCTTTGCAACGGAAAAAACTTAAAAGCAGCGATGAAGTTGACGAATTTACCTTTCCGGAATTTTACGAGCGTCTACAAAATTTAAAAATAGCCATTGTTCCTCAGGCCCGAGCGGGTTATTTTGTGAAAAAGATCCAAACTTTTAATAATAGTGTAGGCTATGCTTGTAAAGAACCAGGGGGTAACTTAATCGTCAGGGAACAGTGGTTGCAAAACCCTAAATGGAAGATTTATCTTTTGGAGGACGGCTCTCTGAGGCAAGAGTTATTCCAGGTACTAGCGGATTATTTAATAAATCAAAAGGCCGTCTTTCTGCCCTATTTAGGGAAAAACGATCATCCGGCTAAGATCGAAAAAGCAGAAATGGTAGATTTAATTAGCGCTAAAAGCGATCACCTGGATTCTCTTTTTCCACACAGGGGAGTAATCTGGGAAGATGAAAGTTATGATGAAGAAGCGCTTTATTATTGCTTGCGAGAAATGGCCCCCATCACTTTGCAGCCGGAATATAATTTTTATGAATATCAGGAGAGTATTTTTACTAATGCAATAATAACAGATTACGGTTCTTTAACAGATATTTATCTGACAAAAACCAGAGACAGTGAAGGGCAATATTTAGCCTTTTTTTAAACGGAAAGGATGAAATAGGAATGGACCGGCAATTTGTTGTTCTAAAGAGCCTGATTCTGGACCCAGGGATAATCTGGGCCCATCTGGAAAAAGATGCTGCGGGAAAAGTGATTCGCAAAGAACTGTTAACGGAACATTTAGAAATAACTAGGTCTTATTTAGAATTATTAATAGAGCAAAAGGGTCTGGCAGGGATTCTGAAGCGCTTGGCAGAGAGTTTAGAATGTAAAGGAGAGCCTTTAACTGCAGAAGCTAAGGGACTTGTGCTCGAATTATTTATTAACGCAGTTTACTTGCATGACTTAGGGAAGCTTAATCCCTATTTTCAGCAGCGGCAAATGAAAAATCCTTCATTTCAAAATTTAACAATTAAAAGCGGCCGTGGGGAACACTCCTTGCTTTCGGCGGTAATGTTTATTGATCTTTTTAGCAAAAGGGTTAAAAAATTCCCTGAGCAAAAACAGCGCAAATACTTTAGGGACTTGCTTTATACTTTTGCTTTTATAATTTCCCGCCACCACACTTATCTCAAAGATTTAAAGCCCAGTGATTTTTTGAGTGATTTAAATAGTTTTCAGGCTGAAGAGACGAATGATAAATACTTAAAAAATTACTTATCCTCTTCGTGGCCGAACCTCAATTTTGGGGAATGTAATCTTTTTGCGGAAAGAAATAAAGGTTTAAAAGAAGAGACTGCTGACCCTTGTGTTTTATACATTCTCACTAAATTGCTCTTTTCCTTATTGGTAGCGGCTGACTATTATGCTACTTATGAGTTTTTTGCCCAAAAGAAGATTGAACTCGGGTTATTGACGGATGTGAAAGGTATCAGGGAGCTTTATCGGAAATCCGAGGTTTACCAAGGAATTCTGGCCCATCGTAAAAATCCCGATTATTTTGAAAAAACCCCCATTAATCATTTGCGGAGTCAGCTCTTTGATGAAGCAGAAAAAAATCTGCTAGCTAATTTGGATCACAATATTTTTTATTTAGAAGCCCCCACCGGAGGGGGTAAAACTAATATTTCTATTAATTTAGCGTTGCAATTATTGACCCAAAAGCCCGAGTTCCAAAAAGTATTTTATATCTTTCCTTTTAATACCCTGGTAGAACAAACTAAGGAAACCTTTGACGAAATATTTGGCGATGCTTTACAGCACGTAGTGATCAATTCTATCACCCCGGTTTTGACCCGAGAAGAGGAAGCAGCGAAAAAGGGAGAGGAAGCTGGTAAAGTAGAGGAATGGATTGATTATGACCGGAGTTACATTGACCGGCAGTTTTTACATTATCCCGTAGTCTTAACTACTCATATTAACTTTTTCAACTGGTTATTCGGAGTGGGTAAAGAGGCCAACTTTCCCTTAGTGCATTTATGTAATAGTGTGGTAATCTTAGATGAGATCCAAAGTTATAGTAATGTCCTGTGGAATGAAATTATCCTATTTTTTGATAAGTATGCTAAATTATTAAATCTAAAAATAATTATTATGTCGGCGACCTTACCCCGCTTGGATCGGCTATTAGTTGAAAAAGAGAGTTTGTCTTCGTATGTGAATTTGATTCAGGATAGTCGCCTTTATTATCAGAATCCATTATTTAAAAATCGTGTTAATTTACATTTTGAGCTGTTAAATGAAAAAGAATTTAATTTGCAACGCTTGAAAGAAGTAGTCTGCGCATGGCTCACCAAGAGGCCGGGTAGACTAAAAATCTTAATTGAGTTTATCAAAAAAGATACAGCCCGGAATTTTTATAATTTACTAGAGCAGCAAGGTTTGAAGCAAGAGATAAGATTAGTCGAACTAACTGGCGATGATAATAAATACCAACGGGAGCGGATCTTAAAACAGATTAAAAAAGAACAGAGAATTATAGTGATAGCCACGCAAGTGATTGAAGCCGGGGTGGATATTGACATGGATATCGGTTATAAAAACATCTCGATTTTAGACTCTGAAGAGCAATTTCTGGGGCGCATTAATCGTTCTTGTCTGGCCACCGAGGCCCATGCTTACTTTTTTTGCTTGGATCTGCCGAACCAGATCTATCGGGGAGATTACCGAACTACTTATAATATTCTTGCGAAAGAGTATCAAGAATTGTTAAAAAGGAAAGATTTTGGGGGCTTTTACGAGAAATGCCTGAGTGATTTAAAAGAACATCAAGTCCAGACTAATGAAAAAAATATCAGAGATGTGCTGGACAAGGCCTTATATTTAAAGTTCGAACAAGTGCAACAAAAAATGCAGCTAATCAAAGAAAGAAATGTTCAAATTTATCTACCTTATATTATTGAAGAGATGGGACTCGATGGGTTTCGCTTATGGGAGGACTATAAAGAGCTCTCCGCCAATCGAAAAATGAAGTATAGTAAAAAACAGATTAAGTTCTCCCAATTAATTGCCCAAATGACTTTCTTTACTTATAATTTAGTAAGTTACTCCTCTAAACAAGAGGAGATCCCTTTTGTAACCGAAAAAGTTGGTCCTTTTTACTATATTGCAGAAGCAGATCGCTTTTTGACGACAGAAAAAAAGTTTGATCGAGAAAAGTATAAAAAAGAGGCGGGCAAAGGAGATCTTTTTTTATGAAAATTTCTGGCACCATCATCAATTACTTTTTTCACTGTCAGCGGCAATGCTGGCTTTTTGCCCAGCGCCTTAACCTGGAAGACAATAGCGAAGAGGTGCGGGTAGGCCGGGTTTTACACGAATTGGAGCAGGAAAAGAGCGAGCAAAGGGAAATTAGTATCGAAAACATTAAAATTGATAAAATTACCGCAGAGTATTTAGTGGAAATGAAAAAGTCAGATGCGGATATTGAAGCGGCGAAATGGCAGGTTTTATTATACCTAAAAAAATTAAAGGATAAAGGAATTGAGCGAAAAGGCAAATTAGAATTTGTCGAGCGAAATAAACAGGATAAAAAGCTTCACTATGTGGAATTAACGGCGGCTAATGAAGCGGCTTTGGCAGAATTAATGGTAGAAATCGAAAGGTTTTTGGAAACGGAAAAACCACCGTTGGCTGTTAAAACTAAAAAATGCAGCAAATGTGCTTATTATGAATATTGCTTTATTTAACATTAAGGAGGCTTGAGAATGAGTGTGTCCGGTCATTCCAAATATATTTTTTCACCGGGGGAATTAAAACGAAAGGATTCTTCGATTACCTTTATTAATGCCAACGGGAATAATCATATTCCTATTAAAAATACTCGTGAGCTTTATTGTTTAAATGAAGTCTCCTTAAATACCAAATTGTTGGATTTAATAGCCAGAGCCGGAATTACCCTGCATTTTTTTAATTATCATGGAAATTATTGCGGTTCGTTTTATCCGAAAGACTATTTAGTTAGCGGAGCACTTACTGTCAAGCAAGCGACGGCTTTTTCCCTACGGCGGCAGGAAGTAGCTAAGGCAATAGTAGCAGCAATTGGGGAAAATATTGGGGAAGTCTTGTATCATTATTACCGACATGGTAGTAAAGAATTAAAACCTTTTTTAGATTGGCTCAAAAAAGATTTAGGCAATATGTTGGTTAAAATGCAAGATATTAAACAAATTTTAATGGTCGAAGGCCAGATTTGGGCCCGGTTTTACGAGAGTTTTAAATATTTTTTGCCGGAAGATTTTATTTTAAATAAAAGAGTACGGCGTCCGCCTGATAATCCTATTAACGCATTGATCTCTTTTGGCAATTCGCTACTTTATACCAAAGTAATTACGCAGCTTTACCATACTCATTTAAACCAGTCGATTAGTTTTCTCCACGAACCAGGAGAAGGCCGGTTTTCCCTCAGCTTGGATTTGGCAGAGGCTTTTAAGCCGCCACTAGTATATCGAACTATTTTTGATTGTGTAAATAACAAAAAACTTCAGGTAACAAAACATTTTGAGAAAAAGTTAAATTATTGTCTATTAAATGATCCGGGCAAAAAGATTTTTATTGAAGCCTTTGAAGAGCGATTAAGCCAAAGGTTTGAGCATAAGGTTTTACGGCGTAAGACTTCTTATCGGACGGCTATTAAGTTGGACGGTTATAAGTTGGTAAAATATTTGGTAGAAGATAAGCCTTTTAAACCCTTTAGTCTGGGGGCTATGGTATGAAAAAACAGCCTAATTATAATTATGCTTTTATTTTTTACGATATTGGAGAAAAAAGAGTCCAAAAGGTTTTTAAAACATGCAAGAAATATTTCACCCATCACCAAAAGTCGGTTTTTCGCGGCAATATTACTAATGCTGATCTGCTGGAATTACGGGAGAAGCTGAAAAAGATTATTGATAAAAAAGAGGATTTTGTATCGATAATTAAGTTGATTAATGAGGATTCTTTTGCTGAGGAGACTTTGGGAATTAATAAGAAAGACGGGGAATCGCTTTTTGTGTAGGGGGGAGCTACTTTTGAAAGACCAAAAGTAGCCAAAAGTCACCGGACACCAAAGGTTTCCGGACCTTCCTTAAACCCGCGGTTTCCTGACCGCGGGAGGAAAAAATTTTAAAAGCAGGGGAGGCCCCCATCGTGGCAACCCCCTTCAGGGTAAGGAAGTGGGGCGATGGCCGAGAG
>JANQHU010000128.1 GCA_028282485.1 Bacillota bacterium | reverse complement strand
TAAAAAACATTTTCGCCATTGCGGACATCTTCCTTATCAACATATTTACCCTCCCGTGTTAAAGGAGCCCGGACAAAAGTCACCCCATCCGGCGTCTTTTCCACACTTTGGGCAAACCGCCCCTCAAAACAAGCATCATCAAACTGTTGCCCCACTCCCACCGCGTTTACTTGATGTTGAGCCGGATTAATCAATACTTTAACCTCTCCGGAAGGAGTAGGAATGACCTGGACCTTAACCTCTTTTGCCGGATTAAAGTTTCCTTGTGCTAAAGCATTTAGAACATCCTTAACAAAGGTTAATTGCCCACCACCGGAAGAACGCATATTCCCCCCGTCTAACAACGGATTGGGATTGATTCCCCCTTGGGGATTAACTACATTTGCGTTGAAATCTTGTTTTAATCCGGTAAAAGATACGCTATCTCTAGCTTCATTTTCTCTAAGAGGCTGGCTAATATTCTTTTGCAAGGGTGGCTGGCCATTATTTCCGACTGATTTATTACCTTGATACTTATTTAGTGGTTTTCCAAAATTGTTAATTTGCATATTTCACCTCATCCTTTTCTATTTATTTTAAACATTTTATCAGTTAACCGTGTCTAATATTTTAAATTTAATTTATTAAATAGTCAATTGGCAAAACAGGCTATTTAAACGCAAATAAGTCTATTTTAACGTATTACGTTAAAATAGACTTATAAAAACGACAATTTTCTTTATTTTTCACAATTTTACACTTAATTAAAAATTAAATTTTTAAATATTTACAAAATATCCGCCTTATGTAAAAAAATAAATGCTACTTCCTACTCATAATTATTCTTCGGCAGTAGCATTTTTATTTCTTAAATATCTCTTTAAAATGGTATGTTCTTGATCATCAGAAAGTTGTTGCGCTTTCTTTAATTTCAAAGGCTTAAGGAAGCGATTCCGGCCCGACAGAGACTTTAACCCCATCTCTTTCATCAGTTTATAAACCCGGTTTTTCCCTACCAAATGGCCCCGTTCTCTTAAGATTTGGGTGATTTTCATATAACCATACTGATTATTACTCGCTTTATAAATCCGCATAATCTCCTGCCGGAGCCACTCATTCTCCAGATCCCGAGCACTAGGCCCCCGCTTTCGCCAAGCATAATAACCACTTCGGGAAATCCCCCCTAGAGTCTCACAGATCTTCTCCACCCGAAAACGATCGGGATAACGAGTCACCAATCTCTCAATAAACTGAAACTTCTCTTCCTTAGAGAGGCTCGCCAAAATCTCATCAACCCGATGCTTCTCCTTAAACTCCGCCAACTTCTTCTCCAACCGGGCTATTTCTTTTTGCAACTCAATTATGACAGTATCTTTTTCGCTCATTTTTTTCCTAACTTTTGATGAATTTTTCAATAGAATTATTATTTTTTTCCTTACCAATTTTTATAACTTTTCCACTTTTTTCAGCTTGCTTTTCTTCAAATGTCGCGAATGGTATAACATTTTCATCTTTATTAATAGGTTTTTGTTTTTCTTCTAATTTATATTGTGAAACAAGTTTTTGGTAAATATCATATTTTTCTTGATAATTAATAATAGTTTGTTTCAATTTATTTGTTTCTAAATCTTTTAAAGTTCGATTACCACTCCCGATAAAGACATCCTTTTTCTCGTTCTCGCTTTTTCGATATTCTTGCCCTATCTTATATACTGTGACTTTAGAAACATCAGGAAATAAAGATGTTACATCTTTAATTTTCCCTCCCGCTTTAATTGTCTTTTCAATCTCTTCACCAATTTTTATTTTTAGTTCTTTATCATAACGATTATTCTTTTTAATCGGATTATTCTGATTTAAATTCATCTTAAATCTCCTTTCCTATTCTATCAAGTCATCTCAATTATGACAACCTAATAAACAAAAATATATCAAAAAAAACGCCAAATCAACTCTTTATCTCTATTATACCCCATCTCTCCCCACAAATAAACCCCTTTTTTTCACACCACAAATCGATAAAAACCATTAAATTTTGCTTTTTAGCAGGAATTTACTGCAAAAAAGCAAAAATAATATACTCGAAAATATGTGAAATATGTCTTTTGGAGGCTTACTAATGAATCCCAATCCAACCTACGATGTCACTTGCGTCATCCCCCGCTGGGGACGCACCTTTCAAAATATCATGACTCGCTTTGCGGAAATCTCCGATAACCGAGAAGAAATTCTTGAAGTTATCAAAATCGTTTCCCAAGGCAAAAAAGAGGCTACCCCCGACTCGGTTTTGGCCCGGCAAAACCTTAAAAATTACGCCTCACCCTATATTGCTCTCGCGCCGGACCGCAAACGCACTTCCCGACCCTACCGGATCGGCTTTCTCGGAATGGATATCACTATCGCCGGCGTCAAACTTCGCCTGGAAGGCGACGAACCCCATAATGGCTCCTCCCTGATCAAGCTGGATGAAGTCGACTTCACCATAGTCGGCCTGGACGAACTCCTGGCTATGAACCAGCACTACTTAACCCATCCCGAAAAAGTCAGCAAATGGGGCCTCTACAACTATAACATTGCCACCGACACGGATCTCCGCATTGCTGGTTCAGCCAATCTTACATCCTTTAACGCTACCGCCGGAAAAGAGATTGTGGATTTTGTCGGCTTCTTTCTGATTACCAACCGGGATTTACAGAACGAGACGGAATATACCTATTCCAAAATTATTAAGAAAAAACTCCCCGTCTATGTAAAAGGACGTTACGAAGGGCTCGTGCACAAACTCCTCCCAGGAATCAATACTATCTCGACGGAAAACGTAGAAGATGCGGTCTTAGAATCCAACAGCGGGTCGGGAATTGAGATTATTCAGAGCGGTTCCACCATTCGTAGCAAAGGGTTAAAGGTCTGTGGTCCCCCTCTTTTCTTATCAGAAAGCCTTTATGTAGCCGATTATCACCGCTATTTGGCTAATGAAAAATTCCAACAGCTGTTGGAAATCTTAAATCCTTTAGGCTACTTTGACCAGGAACGGATCATCCATTATGTGGAGTGGTTTCAAGCCCTCGAAAAAAATCTGGGGACCGCTTGGTTTGGCAAACCGGACCCGGCTGAAATCTTTTGCTCCTTAAGCGAAATGGAAAACGGTCTCCGGCCTTATCGGTTAAAGACCCGACGCTGGACCCCCTCCGACGAATATAAAGTAGCCGAGGCCACTATTTTAGTGAAAGAAAGTTTAGCTCAAATCACTTCTTTATATAAAACTTAAACCGAAAAGCTCTTGCCCCAGAGCTTTTTTAATTTAATTTTTCCAGGCGGGGGCCGATCTCCAGCTCCCCCATCAATTTCAGGTAATCACCTTCCCCCAATTCATCGGGGCGTTTTCCGGAAAAAGCCACGACCAAAGCCTCAATCACGTTCGTGCCAAAAGAACGCCCTTCCAAATCGGGAGTAGAAGTCACCAGGTAAGCTACTCCTCTTTTTTGGAGATTTTGAACATCAGAATCCGTAATAGTATTGGTTACAATAATTTTCTTCGCCAAAGATTCGGGTAAACATTTATTAATATACAAAAAATCGCCGGCAATAATATCCGCTTCCTGGTAGTATTTTTGGTACTTGGGCACCGATTCATCCTGTTTAGAACCCGTGGGATAAAGCATTTGAAAAGGCAGCCGGGTCACTACCGGCAACAACAGGTGCGCCGTGCGCCGTAAACCAGTAATCGACCGCAAAGGTAGCGGCACTCCCAAAGCAAAAATGAGATCCCCGAAGATCATCCGACACCCCATTTCGTCAAAAGCTTCGGCCATGCCAAACCGATCTACTGCCGAGACCATTAATACTTTTTGCTCCTGCAACTTTACCGGAAGCTTTTTCTTTAAAAAAGTAACTACCCGCCGCTCCAATGTATTTTTTAAGCCGCTCCCATCAACAATGGGGGTCTTTTTGGCAGCCGCAGCAATTTTGGCCGCATCCCGCACTTCGTAACGTTGCGATCCGGCAAAAAGATAACGATCAATCCCGCCCATCCCAAAAGCATCAATAGTGCCATCCAGATTTCGTACCATTTGAATTGCCTTCTGCAAATCTCCGTCCGTCCCTAAGCGTTCAATCAAGACCTGCTCCCCCAAAAGCTTCACCTTGGCTAAATGATCCCGCCGCGAACTTCCCAGGCTAATACTTACAATGCGTTTCATCGCTTCCTCCAACCAAAACTTCCAACATTATTTACTTTTTTATTTATTTTCCAAAAAAACTAAATTTCTACTTGCAAACTCAAGGCATACTCCTGCAAAATTTTTTCCACTTCTGTGGCGGTGAGTAAATGATTAATCAGCTCCCGCACCCGAGCCGCCCCCGGCATTTTTTTTAAATACCAAGCCAAATGTTTGCGCATCTCCCGAACTCCCCGCTCTTCTCCCGCATCGGCTACCGCCAAAGCCAGATGTCGCTTCATCAGCAAAAACTTCTCCCTTAAAGTTGGCTCTTCCAGCAAAATCCCTTTCGTTAAATAGGTAGCGGCTTGGCCAAGCAACCAGGGCCGACCTAAAATGCCCCGGCCGATCATCACGCCGTCACACCCGGTCTCGGCCATCAAAGCCTGGGCCTTTTGGGGCGAATCCACGTCACCATTACCAATCACCGGGATAGATATCGCTTCTTTAACCCGGGCAATCCATTCCCAGTCGGCCACCCCTTGATAGTACTCATCCCGGGTACGAGCGTGGAGGGTTACTGCCTGGGCTCCTTTAGCTTCCGCTAACCGGGCC
>JANQHU010000117.1 GCA_028282485.1 Bacillota bacterium | reverse complement strand
CCTCCTCCAAGACCGCCATAAAGGTCGGATAAGCACAAACCCGGTCATCTTGCCCGTAAGCTCCAATTAGGCCGCGGTCAAACCCAACATCTTTAGCTTTAAAGGCCGGCACTATTTCAATTTCCGCCGAAATAAAATCCTCTTCAATGATACCGTATTTATCATTCAGGATCTTTAAAATATTCAGTTTAATTTTTTGACTAACCTTTTCATCAGCATAAGGGATAGAACCCACCAACAGATTAAGCCCTTCCCCAGTGATGCCTTCCGACATCTTTTTTTGCATTTGTTCTGCCGCTAGATGGGGTAAGAGATCCGTAATCGTAAAAACAGGATCTTCCTCGGCTTCTCCAATACAAACCTCCACTAAACTACCATCTTTTTTCACCAAAACCCCATGCATCGCTAGAGGCACAGCTACCCATTGATACTTCTTAATCCCTCCGTAATAATGAGTTTTTAATAAAGCTAACCCACCGTCTTCGTAAAGGGGCACTGGCTTGAGGTCGATCCGGGGCGAATCAATATGGGCCCCCAGAATGTTTACTCCCTCAAGGAGGGGTCTTCGCCCAATCACACTCATAAAAACAGTTTTATTGCGCACAATCTGGTACACTTTATCACCCGGTTGCAATTTCTTGCCGGACTGGGCTGCTTTTTCCACAGAAATGAAATCTTTTTTTTGCAAAACCTCTTTCACTACTGTCGTAAACTCTCGCTCAGTTTTAGCATTATTCAAAAAAGTTTTATATCTTTCACTAAATGAAAATACTTCCTCTTTCTCTCTTGCTGAAATTTTTTCCCAAACATTTTTTGCTGCATAAGAAAGTTGCTCGTTTAAAAGTTGTCCTTCAGTCTTTTGTTCACTCATAATCTCACTTCCTCATTATTTATTATCACTGTCAAATTCAATTGTAACATAAAAAAGCAGATTAGCCAAAAAATTTAAAGAATTTTTAAATTAAAACTAATTATAAATTTCAAAATATAATAAAACACCTCAAGAATTAGTTCTTGAGGTTAATTAATAAACTATTTTTGGAGCGGGAAACGGGACTCGAACCCGCGACATTCAGCTTGGAAGGCTGACGCTCTACCAACTGAGCTACTCCCGCGAACAACAAAAATAATTATAAATCACTCTACTATTTTTGTCAAGCGCTTTTTAATGATTAGCCCTAACTTTTAATAAAAAATCCTCTTCAGTACAAATTTGAACCCCAGTCTCCCGTAACAACGCCGTGGTTACTCCATCACCGGAGATGAAACGGCCCCTAAAACTGCCGTCATAAATCCGTCCTACCCCACATGAAGGGCTATGGGCTTTAAATAAAACTACTTCCGGTTTTATTTCTTCACAAAGCTTTAACGTCGCGTAAGCTCCTTTCAGAAACTCACCAGTACATTCTCCGCCTAGTTGATTAACCACCTTGGCTTCACCAGCAATAACCTTTCGTCCATCCCCTCCCCTAATTTCTGCTGGTGGCCGAGGTATAGCCAGCCCACCCATGAGTTCCGGACAACAAGGGAAAACTTGACAATCACTTAAGACTGTTTCTAATTCAGGAAGTAAAAAAGAGTCGCCATTATAGCGACAAGCAAATCCTTTTAAACAAGCACTAATTAAAATTACTTTACTCATTGAATTTTATTATAAATGGTTCAATTATTAATTTCAACCCTTTCGGCAAGTAATTTTTTAACATGCTCCGGTTCGACAATTCTCTCCAAAATTATTTGGGAAGTAGCATAATTCTTTAATGATAAGGCCACATTGCCAATATTCAAAGCTTTTTCCAAGAAATTTTGCGTCATTTTCAGATCAACAATTTGCTCTAAATCAACCACCACTGCTTCAGTTGCTGTTTTTTCAATAACTACAGCCTGATTAGTTATTGAGTAACGTGGTCCCAAAGGCAGCTTCCGCCCTTCCCATAAGACAGCTATTTCCTTATTAATTTCCCCTTGATTTTCAGAATTACTCACCGACTCTTCCGTAGCCAGCTCATTATCTGCTCTCTCTTCCGTTTCTTGAGCTTCTTGAGGGATTGCCAAAGTAACTTCTTCTGAATCTTTTTCTATTTGTAATTCCTGCTCTTGGGGGCGGCACTCTGCCTCCTGTTGTACTAGTTCTATATCTTTATTAATCTCAGCTTCACCATGGTGACCATCTAACTTTTCTGCCTGTCTTGATTCCTCATTTATTTTCATTTCATTAAGCCGAATATTATCCTGCTTTTTTTCTTTCATTTTTTCTGTATTTTGTGATTTATTGCAAAGAGGTTCGTCATATTTAAAGTGTACTCCGTCAACACTAAATTCAATAATTTGGGGTTTTATTACACCTTTGCCCAGCTGACTTTCCGCATAAGAACCCCCAGTTGCTGCTGAACTTATCGGACTAACCACCTCAAAATCTTTTTTAGAATTATTTTTATGCTCTCCAGATTCATTCATATTTAATATCACCTCTTCCATTTAAGAAAACTACTATATTATTATTAAGGTTAATATAAAATATGCTTATGATTTTACTTTTTTAAAACGATAACTAAAGTAAACTCCTCTTTTTAAAAAGTAATTATAAAAAAAAGGAATACCATCCAAAATATACATCACCTATAGCTGCTAATCAAACAATCCTTAATTCGTTAGTAAACTATAAGTCTTCCTTTATAAAATTAGTTAAGTAGACCGCCACAATTAAAGAACGGGGTAATTAATAAATGGTTAATTTATTTAAAATTAATCCAAAATTACTACATTTAGTAAAGATCACTTTAATAATGTTTTTTGTAGCGTTGACTTCCTTAATTATTGCCCAATCATTCACCAAAATTGATTTTACTTATGATTCCTTATCCTTTTCTCTCCAATCAAAATTTTCTCCTAAAGGAGGGACTTTAATTACCATTCCCCCTTTAGGAGAGGTTTATCTAAAATCTCATAATACTCCCTGGCAATTTATTTTTACTTTAAAAGAAATTGATTTTTTAAAAGTCGAAAAACAGTTTGCCTCTTGGGAGACTACAAAAAGTTGGACTATCCTTCTCAAAAAAGTGATTAAAAATGCTTTTGTTAACTTTTTTATGTTAGCTTTAATTACCGGTTTACTAGGAGGAATAATTGCTCTATTAATTTTTCGAATCTATCCTAATTCCAGAAAATTTTGGCTCGGTAGTTTTATTGCCGTAACTACTATTTGTATGCTATTTGGTCATTCCATGTACACATTTAATACTAATTCGGTGAATAATCCCATATACAAAGGAAGCCTTTCCTCTGCTCCCTGGATCCTCAATTTAATTTCTTTAAGTATTGATAATATTGAGATTATTGGAGAAAATTTACGCAATGTACCGAATATCCTTCCGAAACTCTACAAACAAGCTGGCTATATTAGTAGCCTTGGTTCGGTAGCCAAGGATTTACGAGTCTTGCATATTTCTGATATTCACA
>JANQHU010000112.1 GCA_028282485.1 Bacillota bacterium | reverse complement strand
CTGGCTCTTTTGAGAAACTTGGTATTACCCCCTAATTTATTTTTTAGGTTATTGTTAAAGTTATCTTTACTTTCCCGGTAACCACGCTGAGCCAGACCGCGGTCAATATCATGCCCGGCTTTATAGAAGCCGTTGATAATCAAAAGTTCGTTAGAGATGCGATTGAGATCTTTAATTGTTGCTAAGGCTTCTTTTAGAGCCGCAATGTGTCTCGGGTTAGGGTTTGGATTTTGCAGCAATTTGGTAAGTTTCTCGGGATCAAGCTGTTTGGTTTTGGAGTTTTTTAAGCCCCATGTAGTAAACTGTTGGTTGTAAAATTTTAATTTTTCTTGGTTTTTGATCAGGCTATTAACAGTATTATAAAAATGGATTTTATTTTTTTCTTTGGTCCCCAAATGATTAATTTGATTATCCTCAATTTGATCATTTTGCAGGGGAGTTTCTTTTATTTGACGGCGGTTTTCTAATTCTTTGGCAATTTTGTATAAATGCCTCGCATCCCCGAGGCCATCTTTAAAGATTTGGGGAATGTTACGAACTCTTATTTTATCGGAAACAAGGTTATTTCCGAAAGGGTTGGTTGCTTCCTTATAATCAGTAGCAATATTTTCTATATTATTTTTGAGGATATTTATAGTGTCATCTTTTAACAAACTTTCGGGGTTAATGCCCTGTTGGTTTTGGATGATTTTGCCATCTAAATAATTAACGAATTCTTTTAAACCATTAATTGAAGCTGTATCTTGATTCGAGAGCTCCTGGGGACAGGCTAGGGCGATTAAGCGGAGCCGCGAACAAAAGTCTATGGTAAAATTAATTTTTTCGTCAGGATCCTTGGTGCGTAAATTATGGTTCTGGAATTTTATCAGTTTACTGGTCAGCTGGTCAGCCGTTTGCATTAGCTTACTTAGATGAGGATTTTTTTGGATGAGATCTGGATAAGCTAAATTTAGATTTTGAACATTACCTTTTTTGATTGCATCAGAAATAAGCTTTTCTCGTCTTAAAATTATTTTCAATTGAGCCGGATCTGGGGTGCCTTGAGTATTTGGCAGGAGTTTCATCTGCTCCAGGATATTTGCTTCCCGCGGAGAGAGAGTAATTGTTTTATTACCAGTTGCTTTGGCAGGGCAAATTTCAACTCTTAAAGCGTCATCAATTGGGTCATTATCGGTTGCTAAAACAGAAGCCGGCAGTTGGCGAGTGGGGTACTGATAAGCTTGGGAAACCAGGGCCGTTCGGTCTTTAAAGCTATTAATATATTTATCAAGCCCCGCATGCAAAGCCTTTTGGGCTATTTTTTGCGAATTAGCCTGGCTATCAGGGGCAAGCGCAGCTGATAAAAATTCATCTCTGAATTGCAATAACTCCGGCGGGGTTTTCTGAAGTTTAGGGAGATAATTCAGCGGAGTAAAGCTATGACTAAAGGATTTTAATGCATCAGTGATGATATAATCAGAAGTTCTTTGGTTGTAAGGAAGTTTTTGCTTACGAAAAGGATTACCAGCAAATGCTGGAGGTTGATTACGGGGCTGTTTTGGTGGAGGTGATGTAGGATTTTGAGGGCTTCCAATATTGACTGTATCCTCCGTTAGTTTGTTACCAAATGTGATAGTACCAGAAAAGTTAGAAGAATTAGTGCCACCTATGTTTGCATTTTGATTCTTGGGTACTCTTTTATTTTTATTAGGATCAGGCTTTGGTGAATTTGAAAGATTAATATTCATTTTTAATACTCACCCCAATTTTTTTTAAATAAAAACCATCCGGCAATTCCTTTATTGTTAAAAACATTTTAAATGAAAATCAAATTATCTCAAAATATTTTGTTTTTTAAAATATAACTATGGCTATTAGTAAGGAAGTATTATTTGAGTAGCTAGTGGCATATAGTTTTAAAAAGGGTATTAATTAATAAATATAAATATAATTTATATGTTACTATTATATCAGTGTATGTAAAAAAATACAATATATT
>JANQHU010000101.1 GCA_028282485.1 Bacillota bacterium | reverse complement strand
GCACTGCCAAACCAGGGAGTAAGCTGAGCTTAATTAAAGAAAAAATTCTCCCTACGGTCACTGAAGAATTATTAAAACCTATTTACCAGGGCAATCCCAAGACGGCCCGGGTGGCCTTAGCCATCAATGTCGCTTGGGGAGAAGAATACTTAACTACTATTTTAGAAACTCTGCAAAAAGAGAAAGTGCAAGCTACTTTTTTTATTGTGGGTACTTGGGCAAAACTCTTCCCGGAAATGATTAAAGAGATGAGTGAAGCCGGCCATGAACTAGGCAATCATGGTTATTATCACGAACACGTGGGGCGCATGGAGCGGGAAGCAATTAAAAAAATAATTCGGGATAATGCTAACCTCCTTTGGCAGATTACCGGGAAAAAGTCGGTTAACTTGTTTGCTCCTCCGTACGGCGAGTTAAATCAGACCGTTTTAACGGCTGCTGCGGAACTTAATTATCGAACCATCATGTGGAGTGTAGACTCGGTTGATTGGAAGAAACCAGATCCCCGGGCCATGCTCCAGCGAATCTTAAATAAAATTGAGCCGGGCGGAATTATTTTGCTACACCCGACTCTACCTACTAAGGTTGCTTTACCCTTATTGATTAAGGAACTGCGGCAAAAAGGGTTGGAACCAGGAAAAGTTTCCGCGGTATTGTAAAGAAAAATCAGTTAAAATCCATTGGCAATGACTTGCCAAACTCCCGGGTCTTCATACCCAAGCCGCCAGACGGCCACCCCGCCTAATTGGTACCTTTTCACTAAGCTCATTTTGGCGGCAATACTATGATTATTTTCATACCAGACTTTATGGGTTACCAACCCATTTTTATAAGTGAAATAAGGCACTTTATAAGTGGCATGCCACTTGGAAGTAATTTTTTTGGAAGCCATTAATTTGGTAATGGCTTTGACATTTAAAGCCTTACCGGACCATAGGCCCCAGTCGTAACCATAAGCGGCTAAGCCAATAATAATTTTGCGCGAGAGAAAAAACCGCTTAGCATAATTAACCACTTTTTCCACCCAGGGGTAAGAAGCTACTGGCCCGGGAGAACCACCGGAATAATGCTCATCATAAGTCATAAGGTAGACCTGATCCAAATAAGGGGCCAAGGCCTGATAATCAAAGGCTCCTGAATGAGCCGAATTGGGACTATCGCTAGTTTTCGCAGGTAATGAAGCTGTCACCAATAGCCCTTTGGGACGAAAAACCGCGGCTAACTCTTTAAAAAAGAGAGTTACGTAAGAACGATCGCGGCTGGGAACATTCTCAAAATCAATATTTACCCCCTTAAAGCCCTGGGTAGTGACTACCCGATAAATACCGGCAATCGCTTTCGAGCGGGCTTGACTATTAGTTAATAAGGCATGAATCGATTTACTGTTAAAATTACCGTTCTTGATATTATTAACTAAGGCCAAAGTAGTAGTTCCTTTTAACCGGGTCAAATCAGCCATCTTTCCCTGAAAATTCCCTTTAACATTACCATATTGATCTATTTTATATAAAAAGGGGATTACCGTATTAATAATAGCCGCATTACTCCGAAAAGCTTGATAACCTACGGGATCATTCTGATAATTCTCCACATAATAGCCTGCAATAGTATATCCACTTATCCCACCCGTTTTTAATCCCGGAGAGTCTGCCGTAAAACTTAGCAACCATTTGGACAACCAACCATACTGGCCGGTATCAGTTTTTACATGATACCATTCCCCGGTTTGGTCTAAGACCAATAGCTGTTGATCCTTTTTTAAAACATTCAAAACTTCCCCTTTGAGGGAAGGTTCGTTTCTTAAATTAGCTGCTTTACCAACCACTACCCCCGGCCTTGGGGTAAAAGAACTAATCTCGCCTTGGTAAGTAGAAGAAGGTTGATAATTAGGGGCGTTTTGCTCATCCCCGCCACCAAAAAAAGAGGAAAAAAGATAAAAAGCAGCTGCTAAGACGGTTACAATTATATTTGTGGACACGTGGTAGCTCCCTTCCCTTTAAATCTTTAAACAACTATCACTGAATAATAACGCTAGATTTCGGGAAAAATAACAAGCTTCCTTGATGCAAGTTTTGTTAAGGGGGGGATTTTAAGCTTGTTTTGCTAAAAATTAGTGAAGGGTGAAGTTGCTCTCCAATTTCTACCGCACGATATAACACCACTAGGGCGTTAAAATTCTTAATCTTCAGCCAAGCTAAAATGAAAATTTATTTGTCAATCAAAAAAATATTATATATAATAAGATTAATAGTTCGCGAAAATAATTAGGAAAATAAGAAAAATTATTGAATAAATAAAAAAGCTAACGAAAGGTACAAATAAATGGGAGAAAAACTAATCCGCTTTGACTGGGCAGTGAAAAAATTATTAAGAAGCAAAGCTAACTTTGGCATTTTAGAAGGCTTTTTAAGTGAACTGCTCAAAAAAGAGATTACTATCATAGATATCTTAGAGAGTGAAGGCAACCAAGAAAGCAGAGAAGATAAATTCAACCGGGTTGAT
>JANQHU010000050.1 GCA_028282485.1 Bacillota bacterium | reverse complement strand
ATAAGAGCCCGTTGCACTATAAAAAATTTTCTTCCCGAAAAGATTATACCAAAAAGCATCATAAAAATAAATGATTATTTTAATTTATTTTGGAAATTTCTTCTTTCCTCCCAAACTCCCCGCGAAACCATTCTCCCGAAACGGTTTCCCGTTTTTGTAATTCCTCACAGACGCGCAGCACTAACCCTTGGCGCTCTGCAATTATCTTTCCCACTCGCTGCAACTGCTCTTCTAAGATCTCGGTCATTACTTCTTGAAACTTCCCTTTTTCCATATAATCCTTACTAATAATGCCCAACCGGGATAAACCAGCCTCGATCAATTGCTTCGCCTGATCCGTGGCCTGCTCAAAATCATTGGCCGCCCCGGTGCTCCAGTGGCCGTAAACCGCCTTTTCGGCTACCGCTCCCCCCAAACAAATGGCGATCTGGTCTTGCAAATAGGCGGCTGTATAAAGATACTGCTCTTCTTTTTGGGTTTGCCGCATAAAGCCCAGTGCTTTGCCCCGGGGAATTACCGTCAGGGAAGCTACTGACTCCGGCCGTAAGATCTCACTCATTAGCCCATGGCCAATCTCATGAATAGCCACTCGTCTTAATTCCTCAGCTGCCGGACGGCGGTCCAACTTTTCTCCTAATAAAACTTTATCAATAGCTTCCCTCAGATGAGTAGTGCGAATCTCCAACTCTTCCTGGCGAAAAGCTAAAATCGCCGCTTCATTAACCACTGACTCCAAATGAGCTCCCGAAAAACCATAAGTATCCTGAGCAACTTCCTCCAAATTCACTTCCGCGGCCAGGGGTTTGGCCTGAGCATGAATCTCCAAAATCCGTAGTCGTCCTTCCCGATCCGGCAGATCCACTTTTACCTGACGGTCAAACCTCCCGGGCCTAATCAAAGCCGGATCAAGCATATCAAGCCGATTAGTAGCCGCAATTACTACCACCTGACACTCCTGACGGGGCTTTAACCCATCCATCTCTGTTAACAACTGATTCAAGGTCTGGTCATATTCCAAATGGGAAGTATGGGAACCCCGTTTTCCCGCAATTACTTCAATTTCATCAATAAAAATAATCCCACTCTTTTTGCCGACCTTTTTGGCTAGCTGTCGCGCCTTGCTAAAGAGTTGTCGGACTCGCTGAGCCCCCACTCCGGCATACATTTCGACAAACTCCGCACCGGAAGCTGCAACAAAGACTGAGTTAGTGTACTGGCTCGCCGCTTTGGCCAGAAGCGTCTTGCCCGTTCCCGGAGGCCCGGTCAGTAAAATTCCTTTTAAGGGTCTAATTCCTAGCTGGCGAATTTTTTCTTCTAAACGTAAAAAATCCAAGGCTTCCAAAAGCTCTCTTTTAGCTACTTCTTGGCCTCCGATATCATTAAATGAAATATTGGATTCACAATTAACACTGGCCACATTACCTACCGTCTCAAAACCACGCCCCACTTTCCCTTGGGAAAGAAAATAGAGCCCGGCGACCACTCCGATAATTAAGAGAAAAGGAATTAAATTCACCTGATTCCAACCTAAAAAAACAACCAGGCCCATCCCCAAACCAATTAACCCTGCTTGATAATAATCTTTTTTCATTCTTTTGCACCAACCTCGCCGACAGAGTTTTGCCCTCTCTGATAATCTTTTCGTGGTATTGCTTGATATAAAAAATGCTTTTGGTCTTCCAGTTGTAAATAGAGATACTTTTCTCCCAGATAGATCTTAGCCTGCACCGCTTCAAATTCTGCCAAAACTTTTTTCAACTGAATAAACCGCCCTCTAGCCAAAGCTTCTTCCCAATAAAACGATAGTTGATACCGCGCTTCTTCCAAAAGAGCGTTGGGGTTACTCTGAATCCGAAATCCCATAACGGTTTTTTGGTGGCGCTCTGCCACGCGTCTTTCTACTAATTCTAATATATTTTGTAAATTTTTTACCCGTTTTAATTCTAACAAAACCAAGACTCCCTCATTAACCCCCGGGACTACCTTAATTTTTTGGACTTCCTTCACCTCGAAAAAATCTTTTTGCAAAGGCTCTTTAACCTGCCATTTGTAAATTAAATCCTGGCCAAGCCACAGCACTGCCAAAGTAATGGCAAAAGCAATCGCAATAATCAGCCCTTTAGTTGTATTTTCTAATGGCTTCATCAAAAACTCTTCTCCTTCTCTTTAATGCTTATGTATCAAAATTGTAACATAGTTCGCAACAAGCAAGCATTAGTAAACCATTGGAATTTTAGTGCTCAACAGACTATTATCAGGGTAAAATTAATATTGAACTTAATTTTTTGAGTAGTCAATAAAGCATACCCGCGAGTAAAAAAACTCAAGGAGGTCAAGTTTCTGGATTTATATGTTTACCATAATTTTTCATTTAAATTACTAAAAACCCCCTTGCTAATTTTTTAAAATCAGGGTAAAATTAATATATAAAGTCCAAGACGCATTGTTGCAAGTAAAAAACCCGGAGATTGGTGCTCCGGGTTTTTTGATTTTCAAAGCTTTTTTAAGATTTCTATGACCAAATAAATAATCGCGGTAGAGAATCCTAAAATGCTTTTCCAATCGAGTGCCGCTTTTGGCTTTTGATTATTTTCTCCTTGTCGCATTGTTGCAAGCTCACCTCCCTCCTGGCTTGCAAGGGGTGATTTGCCTTTAGCAGCATCTTCATTATATATCAAAAATTGAAAATTTTTCAACTTCTAATTTAACAAATAGGTAATTTTATCAGCAACCCTAAAGAACTAAATAAAATAAAAAATTTAAAAAATACAGGTAATTTAGAAGAAGAATAGTTTTCTAACATTTATTCCTGTAAATAACCAAAAAAAAACGAGCCCTCTTTTGCATCGGACTCGTTTTTATTTTTAAAACTCCACGTCTTACTATTCTTATCAATCAGAACTTCTTCAAGGTGATTCCCGCAGGGCTACATAAATAGTTAATTCACCCAAGTCCGAGTTTATCGGGATAATCAGTACTTGCATATCCCGCACCGAAACCTGGATTTCACTACCAATAAACAGAGTCGGTGGTGTCAAATTACAAAAGAAACCACTGTTACCAAGTTCGGTGGCGGCGTTTCCGGTGATAATATTTCCCAGCTCATTAACCGCGCTTTTACAAATTTCATCAAGTTCCGTTACGGGCATGCCCATCATCATTAAGGAAGCCACATTTAAAGCGGTTTCCTTAGACATACTATAGATGACCTGTCCCAAAATATCTCCATTAACACCTATAACTGTATTTACTTCTTTTCCTTCAATCGGTGAAGCAATTAACTTTAAATCTCCTCTTGAGACCTCGGTTTTTCCAAAACGCTCTAGTACAAAATATGCTGCTGATACAAACGGATTAATAAATTCAACCTTCATTTGGCACCTCCGTGTTCTCTTACTATATCTTTCGACACCTTCTCAAAATTACATTAGTAAAAAATTACGTTATCGATTCAAATTTAATCTGATCATCAGCGACGAAGATCTTTAAGGTGTCCCCTTCCTTGAGTTTTCCGTTTAAAATCTCCTCCGCCAAAGGATTCTCGATTAATCTTTGGACCGAGCGCCTTAAGGGCCGGGCTCCAAAGACGGGATCATAGCCTTCCCGGGCCAAAATTTCTTTTACAGCTTCGTCTAACTCAAGCTTAATTCCTTTTTCTTCAAGCTGGCGCATTACTGGTTTAATCATTAAATCGACTATACTCTTAATCTGGTCTTGATTTAAAGCATGGAAGACAATCACTTCATCAATTCGGTTTAAAAATTCCGGCCGGAAGGTTCGTTTCAACTCTTCCAAGACCCGGTCTTTCATCCGTTGGTATTCATCCTTTTCTTTATCCCGGTCCTGCCCAATTTCAAAGCCTAAAGAGCCTTGCCGTTCAATAAGGTTAGCCCCGACATTTGAAGTCATAATAATTACCGTGTTGCGAAAATCCACTACCCGGCCGTGGGAGTCGGTTAAGCGCCCGTCCTCCAACACCTGTAATAGGATGTTAAAGACTTCGGGATGGGCTTTCTCCACTTCGTCTAATAAGACTACCGAGTAAGGCTTCCGCCGCACCCGCTCTGTTAATTGGCCCCCTTCTTCGTAACCCACATAGCCTGGTGGAGAACCAACCAAACGGGAGACTGTATGCCGTTCCATATACTCCGACATATCTACCCGAATCATCGCCCCTTCGTCGCCGAATAAAGCTTCGGCCAAAGCCCGGGCTAGTTCGGTTTTACCGACGCCGGTGGGCCCCAAAAAGATAAAAGAACCAATGGGCCGTTTTGGGTCTTTGAGACCGGCGCGGGCCCGCCTGACTGCTTGGGAAATTGATAAAACCGCTTCATTTTGACCGACTAACCGCTGGTGCAAGACTTCTTCCATCTTCAGCAGTCGCTCTGTTTCTTCTTCTTTGAGCTTTACTACCGGGATGCCCGTCCAACTGGCTACAATATGAGCCACTTCTTCTTCGGTGACACTTCCTTCGGCAATACTTCGCTGATTTTTCCATTCCATATGGGAATCACCTAGTTGCTGCCGTAGTTTCTGTTCCTTGTCCCGGAGTTCCGCCGCCTTTTCAAATTCTTCATTTTTAATAGCTGCTTCTTTCTCTTGTTGCACGGAATTGACTTGTTCTTCCAAACTCTTCAAATCCGGGGGAGTAATCGTAGTTTGCAGTCTTACTCGGGACGCAGCTTCGTCAATTAAATCAATGGCCTTATCCGGCAAAAAACGATCGGTAATATAGCGATCCGAAAGAGTTACCGCCGCCATGATGGCATCATCAGTTATTTTTACCCGATGATGGGCTTCGTAGCGATCCCGCAACCCGTTTAGAATCAAAATAGTTTCCTCTTTAGTGGGTTCACCTACCGTAATTGGTTGAAAGCGCCGTTCTAAAGCCGAATCCTTTTCCACATGTTTCCGATATTCATCTAAAGTAGTCGCTCCGATACACTGGAGCTCCCCCCTAGCCAAAGCCGGTTTTAAGATATTCGCCGCATCAATAGCACCTTCGGCCGCACCGGCCCCAATAAGGGTATGCATTTCATCAATAAAGAGAATGATGTCGCCAGCATTACGAATCTCTTCCATTACTTTTTTCATACGCTCTTCAAATTCACCCCGGTATTTGGAACCAGCTACCATCAAGCCCATATCCAGGGTAACTACCCGTTTATTGCGAAGAATTTCGGGCACATCCGTATTCACTATTTTTTGGGCTAGGCCTTCGGCAATGGCGGTCTTGCCCACCCCCGGCTCCCCAATTAAAACGGGATTATTCTTAGTTCTGCGGGAGAGTACTTGAATCACCCACTC
>JANQHU010000439.1 GCA_028282485.1 Bacillota bacterium | reverse complement strand
GCTTTTTTTAAATATTTCGTACGTAGCATTCCTAAAAAATCTAAAAAAAGTTGGTTATTGGAGCTTTTATCAACTTCATCGATCATTAACACCATTTTTTGAGGGGCTACTAATCTATTTAATTTCGATAAAACGCGGGATAAGCTAAACATATCCTTTGCTTCTGCTGAGCTCTCTCGCAACAACTGCAAAGCTTCGGTCGGCAATTCTTGATTTTCTAACTGCTCTAATAACATTATCAAAAAAACTTTTATAAAACTGGGATAAGTCTCATAAATACTCACATCTAAATCTTCAAAGGTTAAATTAATTACTAGATACTTGTCTTTTAACTTTTTTTTCAATAGATATAAGGTAGTAGTTTTACCATACTGCCGGGGACGATTGATCGTAAAATATTTTCCATTGTCAATTAACTCGCTAATTTTGACGAGCTTTTCACTGGTATCGACCATATAATGCCATTGGGGGAGACAGATCCCTTGCGTATTAAATTCTTTGATCGCCACAGTACCAACTCCATTTTTTATTTTTCTTTAATAACAACAGCTGGGCAGGTTATCAAAATAGCTTAATATTATGCTTTTATTATAACCCATCCTTAAATTGTTTTTCAATTAAGAGAATATGCCCGTTAGTAATTTTCTTCACAAAGCGCGCGTTAGCAGACAACAAGACTCCACATGATAAGTCTGGGGGAACATATCCACCGGCTGGACTTCTCGTACTACATATCCCTTTTCTGTCAAAAGCTTCAGATCCCGGGCTAAAGTGGCCGGGTTACAACTCACGTAGATAATCCGTTCTACCTGTGCGGCTACTAGGCTCTCTAAAACCTTCGCCTCACAACCAGCCCGAGGGGGATCGACCACCGCTACCTCGAAAACTACCCCTTCTTGCAATAATTGTGGTAATAAAACCTCCGTTTTGCCTGCTAAAAAATCTACATTGGTAATTTGATTCAGTCGGGCATTTTGGCGGGCATTAATAATCGCTTTCTCGACGATTTCAATACCGTAAACCCGCCGGGCCTGCCGGGCTAAAAATAAAGAAATGCTGCCCACCCCGCAGTAGGCATCTAGGACAACCTCCCGGCCGCTTAGACCAGCGTACTCTAATACTTGCTGGTACAGAACCACTGTCTGACTAGGATTTACTTGAAAAAAAGATTCAGCCGCGATCTGAAACCGCAAACCGTCTAATTCTTCACTAATCATTTCCTCGCCCCACAAACAGCGGGAAATAGGTCCTAAAATTACATTACCCCGGCTCGTATTAATATTTTGGATGATACTTCGGATTTGGGGAAAGCTAATCGCTAGTTCCCGGGCCAATGCTTTCCCTTGCTCAAACTTATGACCATTTGTAATTAAAACTACCATAACTTCCCCGGAATGAAACCCATTACGAATTAAGAAATGCCTTAAAAACCCTCTCCCTTTTTCTTCCTGATAAATTGAAAGTTGATATTTATTAATTAACTCTAAGAGCCGCGCGGCAATTTGGTTATTCAGCTCCGGTTGAATTATGCACTTAGTGCCGGGAACAATCTCATGGGTCCCTTGGCGATAAAAACCGCAAACCGCCAGGTTACC
>JANQHU010000430.1 GCA_028282485.1 Bacillota bacterium | reverse complement strand
AAAAAGGGGGACATCTATTATTCTTTTGTTTCCAAAGAAATAAATGAGCAAAAATATCCCGAGATTCAACGCACTTATGTAAAATTAAGTGAGGGATTTTTTACCGGGGGAAATCTAGCCTTAGTGAACCCGGTAACTATCAAAAGAAATTTAAAAGAGTTTACCAAAGTAACCAGTTTACGCAAGAAACCTTTACATATATGTAGTCTTTTGGGTTGGAATTGTTTCTTTAAATTGCTGGTGGGAAAATTAACTATTAATGAGATTGAAAATCGTATTAATCGCATGTTTAGTTTTAAAGCGGTAGGAATTATCTCCCCCTATCCGGAAGTGGGAATTGATGTTGATAAGCCCAGTGATTTAGAATTAGCCCGGGAGATCTTATCTAAATAGAAAAAATTCTCAATTTCAGAAGGAATTTCTTTTTTTTTATGGAATACATATTTAATAAATAAAATATGTTTAGGAGAACATAATTTAGGATATATTTTGGACTTCTAGATTAATTTATATTTATTTTCAAAAGTTAACGAAAGGTGAGTGGATTTTAATGAATATCACTGATGTACGCCTGAAAAAGATGAATTACGAGGGAAAAGTAAAAGCAATTGCTACGATCACTTTTGACGAGGCGTTTGTAGTGAGAGATATTAGAGTTATTGAAGGAGAAAAAGGGCTGTTTATTGCCATGCCCAGCCGAAAAACTCCCGAAGGCGAATTTCGTGATATAGCTCATCCGATTACTTCCGAAGCTAGAGAAATAATTCAAACCGCGATTTTAAAAGAGTACGATAATTTATTACAGCAGGAGATTTAAATTAACAGTAAATTCCTGAAACAAACATATTGACAAATACCTTTTATTTTGATATAATTTTTTTGCTGTTGGGGCGTCGCCAAGTTGGTAAGGCACAGGACTTTGACTCCTGCATTCGTTGGTTCGAGTCCAGCCGCCCCAGCCAGATAAATATAAAATTCAACCTAGTTGCTGTCGTTATTGACTTAGCAACTTTTTTATTACCGCAAAATGTGTTAATATTTAAGAAAAAGTAAAATGGAGTTGGTAATGTAGCCATGAAAAGATTTAACACCCAAGGTTTGTGCGTACCGGAGAAGCATTATATGGTGGATACGAGTGAAAAGATTGCAAAAATCCTCAAATTAATAGAAGAAGAGTATTATTTCACCATCAACCGCCCCCGTCAATATGGGAAGACTACGACTTTATACGCTTTAGAAGGAAAGTTGCAAGAAGCGGGTTATTTAGTAGCAAATATAAGTTTTGAAGACCTGGATGAGACCATTTACCAAAGTCATCAAGAATTTATCAAAGAGTTTCTGTATATGCTATTATCTCAATTTGAAGCAACCAAAAGGGCTAAAATGATTACGGAGATAATTGAAAGTCAAATTGATAGTGTCGAAACCATGACTAGTTTATCAAGATTGCTTACAAAGTTAACTAAAGCTGTTAATCAAAAAATAGTACTTATGATCGACGAAGTGGATAAAAGCACTAACAACCAACTTTTTTTAGATTTTTTAGGAATGCTGCGGACCAAATATTTAAAAAGAACCGCTGGTAAAGACAGCACCTTTCACAGCGTGATCCTAGCCGGGGTTCATGACGTGAAGACCCTAAAACTAAAACTAAGGCCCGAGGAGCAGCAACGCTATAATAGCCCTTGGAATATTGCGGTGGAT
>JANQHU010000384.1 GCA_028282485.1 Bacillota bacterium | reverse complement strand
CAATTTGTCCTAAAATAGACATTAATTGGTCACCTAAAAAGATAGAGATAATCGCCGGAGGAGCTTCATTAGCACCTAAACGGTGGTCATTTCCCGAATTAGCCGCCGCAGCCCGTAACAGCTCCGCATACTCATCAACTGCTTTGATAACTGCCGCTAAAAAGATTAAAAACTGCTCATTCTCGTGGGGAGTCTTGCCGGGTTCAAGTAAATTATGGCCGTCATTAGTGCTCATAGACCAGTTATTATGTTTCCCAGAGCCATTTACTCCGGCAAAAGGTTTCTCGTGTAAGAGACAGACCAAACCATGGCGCAGGGCCACTTTCTTTAAAACTTCCATCATTAACTGATTATGGTCGGTGGCCACATTAGTGGTACTAAAAATGGGGGCTAACTCATGTTGGGATGGAGCTACTTCATTATGTTTGGTTTTAGCACGCACCCCTAACTTCCAGAGTTCGGCATCAACTTCCTGCATAAAGTAAGAAATTCGTTCCTTTAAATTACCAAAATAATGATCTTCTAACTCCTGACCTTTCGGTGGCTTCGCCCCAAACAAAGTACGACCGGATAAAATCAGATCCAAACGCCGATCATACATATCCTTATCAATAATAAAATACTCTTGTTCCGGACCAACAGTAGTAATCACCCGGTTGGCGGTTTTATTTCCTAAAACTTTTAAGACCCGCAAGGCTTGTTTGGAGATAGCTTCCATGGAACGTAATAAAGGAGTCTTTTTATCTAAAGCTTCCCCGGTATAGGAGCAAAAAGCGGTGGGAATACAAAGGGTGCCATCTTTAATAAAGGCTGGTGAAGTACAATCCCAAGCAGTATAACCCCGCGCTTCAAAAGTAGCTCTTAATCCTCCCGAAGGAAATGAAGAAGCGTCCGGTTCCCCTTTAATCAACTCTTTTCCAGAAAACTCCATAATCACTCGCCCGTCCGAGGTTGGTGAAATAAAGGCATCATGTTTTTCGGCGGTAATTTCCGTCATTGGTTGGAACCAATGGGTAAAATGAGTCGCCCCATTTTCAATCGCCCAGTCTTTCATGGCATTAGCTACCACATCAGCTACGGAAGGATCCAAAGGAAGCCCCCCGTCAATAGTCTTTTTTAACATTTTGTAGGTATTCTTCGGCAAACGAGCCCGCATAATCGCATCATTAAATACATTACAAGCAAAGGTGTTTTCTAAAGATTCCTGCAAAACCATCCCGTCAATATCACTCATCTCAAATAATTCCCCTTTCGTGTCAACTACTTGTGACTTAAAAATTATTTTCTCACTTATATTAACATATTTCACCTCTTTTTGGCAAGTTGTTTTTCGCTGTTTTTACAAGTAATTCACAGAAATATCACTCTCTTGATTTACTAAAGCTCATAAAAAAATAATTTTTATAACTAGATACTTTAATTATTCAGAAGTATCAGTCACAAAAATCATTTAATCATTACAAACTAAATCTTCATCGCTCTTATTTTTTAATCAGTGAACGCTCCCCTTTAAGCCATTTTAACTCTTCAGAGCTTGTAGGTAAGTATTGAAAACCCAGATAACTTTCCAACGGTTTACTCCAAAATAAGGCATCTCCCGTTAGCGCAAATCCATTATAAGTACTTTTAAAAGTCTTTGGGGCCGACTTACTTTTGTCCACAAAACTTAGTATCGGGACTCCGTTACATTTAATTATATGCCGAAATTCATTATTTTCATATTGAACACTAATGGAAATATCATGCCGATTAGTGGCAACAAAATTTTCACCTGTTGCGGCTGCTATTTTGGTGGCAACCTCACTTAAAGTTATGGAGATAACTCCTTCGGCCTGTTGGAGTGGTGTCCAATCAGGAATCCCTAAATTTCGGTAATAATCACCTTGACGATCATCCCAGGATAGCTCACCGATAGTTTTGGGAATAAAATTCTTGGTAGCTTTGATTTTTTTGATAAAAATCCGGGGAAAAATCAATCTTTTTTTTAATAGCTCATATTTTTCTTTAAATGCTGGGTGTTGAGCGAACCCATTTTTTTCAAGATAATCTAATGCAAGTCCACTACCATAACCAGCACATTGAATCATATAACCGGTCATATTATTGGGATCATTACTTTTCAGCCCATAAAACAAGGCATATCCTAATCCATCTGCACTATACTCTACTGGTAGAACACATGAAAAAGTATTATCTTTCTCAGTTAAGTCGTTGGTTTCACAAGGCTGATCTAGTACCGCCTGATAACTAGCTGCCCCTTTGGCGTATCCATCCACATAACCGCAAGAAAGCACAAATGGTCCGCTGTAACTACTCGTCGGAGCCGATGGGTTATTTTCTAGTAATTCTGTTTGAGGAATCAAGGAAACAATTCCATTCTTTGATTGTTCAACTTTCCAAGGATATTCTTTCTGCATTCCATGCTTAATGGAAAACTTAAAATTATTTTCTGTCAACTTTGCTTCATAACTTAAAATAGCCTTTGCTTTAAACAAAATCCTTTTGTACTTTGCCGAACCAATAATTTCCATGATAGAATCTTTAGCCCTATAATTAACTTGATAACTGGTATCAATATCTTTATTTAGTTTAATCTTTTGCGAATAAACTTGATTAGTATTTGATTTAAAAAACTCGGAATCATATAAATTTTTAGCTTTACTAATTCCTACTTTTGCAGCTGCTTCCGCAGCATATTCGGCAATCTGGGAATCTTCACTAATTAATATTCCTCTTAGCTGAGAATCTGCTATAGAAGTCAGACTAACTAACATAACACTGCTAAAAAAAATAAAAAATAAAGACCACACCAAAGCTGAACCAGTTTCATATTTAGTAATCACGAAAAACTCCTCCTTTCTAAATTATCACGTCATTATTTAATCGCTTTCTTGAACATTAATTAGCTTAATTTTTGATTCAAACTGATATCCTTTAACTTTATACTTACTGTTTAAAGCTTCAAAAACCGCTTTCACTCCTAGGGTATTACCCTCGCGATACCAAGAAAACTTTAAATTACTGAGATTAGTGGAGATCACTTTTTTTTGCTGATTCACTTCATAAATACATTGATCTGAATTTTGATATACCTTGACTTTTTGCTCATCACTGTTAGTAAATTCGATACTGGAAGAATCCATTTTATTAATTTCCAATAAAACCTTTTTGTTGATAGTATCATACTTGGTGTACTTAATCTCTTTATATAATAGTTCAAAAAAACGTTTCGCTTCCCGGGAAATCTCGGTCTGTTTATCAAAAACTGTTTTTGCTACTAACGATTGTTGTATAGCCGCAAAAAGGCTGACCATCACTATTACAAAAATGCTCATCCCCATCAGTAGCTCGATTAAGGTAAATCCTTCTTCCCGCAAAGCTAATAATTTTTTTAACATAACCTAATCATACCTTTCTGTAAAATCATTCTCTTTTCTTTTCCAAACAAGTATGATAACTAATTTTTCCGGCAATCTGATTCGTTCCAAACCTAGACCAACTTACATTAACTCTAATAGGATAAAAATTATCAGTAGAAATATTGGCAAGATATTTTTTATTAGAAAGATCTATAAACTTAATACGATATCTAATCCCCTGACGATTAACAATAATCGCCCTGCTAGGAATTTGAAGTTCTGAAGAAAATTCCTTACTTTTTAAAGCTTCGATCTGATCTTGGGCAATATTCATTGCCAAGCTTCTAACATTACCAATTGAAGCTGAAGTAAATGTGTTTTTATAGCCACTCATTACACTAAAGATGGCCATCCCCAAAATAGCAACCGAAACTAAGATTTCTATTAAAGAAAATCCGGTAGAATTTTGGTGAAAATATTTCATCATC
>JANQHU010000349.1 GCA_028282485.1 Bacillota bacterium | reverse complement strand
CGATGACCCGGTCCGCGCCGAAGGTCTCGAGGAGGCCGGCCGTGACCTTGAACGCACCTCCGAAGTGACCGATGTCCTCCCCGATACAGAAGACGGTCGGATCCGCGTTCATCTCGTCGACGAGGGCGGTCCGGATCGCTTCGAGGTAGGTCACGGTGCTCATCCGTGGAGCTCCTGACCTTCTTCGACGTGATCGACGTGGGCGGCCCCGACCGGCTCGACGTTCGCTACCTCGCTCACCCGTCGATCTCCCGACCTTCCGCGAACAAGGCGCTCCCGACCGCATCGAGGTTCGCTACCCCTTCGATCTTCCCGTTCTCTCCGAAGAGGGTCCCAACAATGGCCTCGAGACACATCACCGCGCTCACCCGTCGATCTCCCAACCCTCGCCCGTGGGGACGGTCCATCCCGGGGACCACGCCCGATAGATGTCCCGACCTGCGGCCTCGGGGGCGGGGGGCGCGTCGGCCTCTGCGGTCGTGATCGCCGCCTCGATCTCGGCGTCGATCTCGCCTTGGGTGGCCTCGATCCACGCTCGGTCGGCGTGACCCCGTTCGATCAGCCAGGCGCGGGTTAAAAAGCGCGAAGAGACTGTCCCCAAAAGCAATGAAACTGCTGCGCAGAGTCGAATTCGTAATAATGCTGATGAACAACCAAAACAACGTGAGTATCGGTTGCGTCGTTTTTATAAACCAAAAGTAGGACAAAATGAGATCGAAGAAAACGACGAAATAAGTGAGTCCGAGCGGGGTCAACATATTGATTTTAAGATATAGATAGGAGCAATTTTTTGCAATTGAAGGAAATATTAATATTAATAGTCACAAATATGATGATTCTAGGGGTTTTTTTAATATTTCAAAAAAGATTATTAAAGAAACAAATTAATAATTTAAAAAAAGAAATTAGTGAGTTGGAAAATTTAGTTTCGGCCATCATTGAAGAGTTTGAAGAGGTTATCGAAAAGTCCAAAGTAGAGCGAGTCAAGGAAGAAGAACCAGTAGAAAAACCAGCGAAGGAAGTAGATAATTCCTATTTGAAGCTGGAAATTGATAATACTAATGATAATAATTATGTTCCAGAAGAAGATTCTGAGCCGGCAGTAGTTGAAGAAGGCCCCTTAAAACAGCAACTAAGTAGTGAAGCTAATCGTGAAGTCTTCGGTAATGATAAACAAAAGCGAATTATTCAGTTAGCGAAGGAAGGTCACGCGGTGGAAGTCATTGCCAAAACCTTAAATCTGGGTTGTGGAGAAGTGCGACTCGTCTTGGATATATATCAAAAGAATAAATAAACTAATTTCTTTTTTAAATGGCTTAACTAATTTTATGAAAACTCGGAGCAGGCTAAAAGCAGATGAAAAATGGGATAGAGCAGAAGAAGATTCGCCTTTTAAATGTTCCGGAAAAGAGCAAGAAGAAACATCCTTTAAGAAAACGAAGCTCAAGAATGGGGTTTCGGTTACTACTATTATTCAGTATTTTGGCGGGAGCTATAATACTTATTTTTATTTATAGCCCTAATTTTCACCTTCAAGAAGTGCGGCTTTCTGGTAATCAGCTAGTTTCTGAGCCGGAAGTTTTTTATCGGGCACGGTTAAAGCGGGGAAAAAATTTTTTTTTAATCAATACCCAACAACTAGAACGGGAAATTTTGCAAGATTATCGGATAGCTAAAGTAAAAGTTACTAAAAAAAATGATAACTCACTAAAGATCGAAATTCAGGAACGAAAGTATTTTTGCTTAATATCTTTTTTGAATAATGAACTCATCCTAAGTGAAGATTTTAGGGTAATTAAAAGAGACGGGAAAGAAGGTCAATTTTTATTACCTCTAATTACGGGAATTAGCTTAAAAAACCTGAGTTTCGGCGAGAAAATTAAGGACTTAAGGTTATCCTTTGCCAAAAAAATAGTGGAATATGTGAAAGCGAATTTTGTTTGCCAAATATTAGAAATAAATTTAAAAGAATATTATATTTACTTAGAATACCCGCAACACAAGGAACCAATTAAAGTCTTATTGGGGGACGAAACCTTTTTAAGGAAGAAATTTCAAAAGTTTGAAGTGATTTTATCCCAAATAGATGCCCGGCGGGTCAAAACCGTAGATTTACGGTTAAGAGATTTCCCTACTATTATTTATGATACAGACCCAAATTAATTTTTTTCATTTTAAAGCAGGTTAATTTTAATTAATGAAGAATAAGTAAGTTATTATTTGCACTCTATTAAAATTTTAACATTAGAGTCCTCTTGAGGAAGGAGTTTATTAATGCTAGAATTCGAAGTCTTAAGTCAACAATTTGCCTCCATTAAAGTCGTTGGTGTCGGAGGAGCCGGTACTAATGCCGTTAATAGAATGATTGAAGCGAAAATTCAAGGTGTTGAATTTATTGCTATTAATACTGATGCCCAAGCTTTAGAAAGATCGAATGCCGATATTCGTCTGCGAATTGGCGATATGTTAACCAAAGGCCTGGGAGCCGGAGCTAATCCAGAGATTGGGGAGAAGGCTGCTTTAGAAAGTAAAGATGAGATCTCCAATGTCTTGCAGGGAGCGGATATGGTCTTTATAACTGCCGGAATGGGAGGGGGCACCGGAACAGGAGCCGCCCCGGTAATCTCCCAGTTATCCCGTGAACTAGGCTCCCTAACCGTAGGGGTGGTTACCAAACCCTTTTCCTTTGAAGGACGGATCCGTGGAACTCAGGCGGAACGCGGTGTAAATAACCTGAAAGATGCGGTGGATACGTTAATTACCATATCTAATGAAAGGTTACTCCAGATAGTGGATAAGAATACCTCCATGTTAGAAGCTTTCCGGATTGCTGATGATACTTTACGCCAAGGGGTGCAAGGTATTTCGGATTTGATCACGGTTACCGGATTAATTAATGTGGATTTTGCCGATGTGAAGACCATTATGAGTCAAGCAGGGTCTGCTTTAATGGGTATTGGAGTCGGCCAAGGGGAAAACCGGGCGGCTGAGGCAGCCAAAATGGCCATTGAAAGCCCGCTGTTAGAGACTTCTATTGAAGGCGCTAAGGGAGTCCTATTAAACATTACTGGTAGTAATAATTTAGGTCTTTATGAAGTTAATGAAGCCGCCGCTATTATTACGGAAGCAGTAGATGGGGAAGCTAATATTATTTTTGGAACCGCTTTTGATGAAACCTTAGAAGATGAAGTGCGGGTGACGGTGATCGCGACTGGTTTTGAGGAACGTTATGGCAAAAGAGCTAATTTGGATGAGACCGAATTAAGAACTTTTATGAATGAAGATCTGGAGATTCCGGCTTTTTTACGAAGAAAATAAAGTATTGCTTTATGAAATATTTGACAAAAGCGTTCAGAAAATGCTCTGAACGCTTTTCCAATTTGGGGGATTTTCCGTTAAAATTGAGCAAAAAGCGAAAAAAAGTAGCTTATTTGTACTAAATTAGTTATTAATAGCTATAGTATAGAAATGGAGTCCTGATTTTGCAAACGATGTCGGTATACCTAGACTTACCTCTGTTGGCGGGCTTATTCGGCCTAATTCAAGATATGGTTCTACTCTGGACGGTAGCCCAGATTTGTTCCCTAAGAGTTTCTTTCCAGAGATTCTTTTTAGGGGGCCTGGTGGGAGGAGTTTTTCAGTTTTTTTTACAAATGCATCAGGCTACCAAAGGCCTTCATTTTGAGTGGGTTTTGGCCCCGCTAAACTGGATCGTGATCGTACCGGGATTAATGCTCTTTGTTGTTTTTTTTTCGCCCAAACAACGTTTTTATGGGCGGATTATCGGTTATTTTTATTTAATATCTTTTTTGTTGGCCGGAATTCATTGGGGAATCGATGCTTTTAATCAGTTGTATTTGGGCTGGGAAATTTCCCTCTGGTGGCGCTTTATTCTACATATGATTTTGATTTTTATCCTGGGTGAGTTGGGCTGGGGAGTGGTCCACCGTGGGATTTGGGAGAAGCTTTGTTTATATTTGGTTGAAATTGAATGGGATAGTCAAAAGGTTCAGTTAAATGCTTTATTAGATAGTGGCAATCATTTATATGATCCTTTAACCAAGTTGCCGGTAATAATTGTCGAATTTGCCAGTATGAAGCCTTTTTTGCCTCAAGAGATTATTAATTTTGCAAAAGAGTTAACCAGCTTGGGAGGAGAGAATAGTCTAGATCTCTTGTCTGATTCTTGGCAGAAGCGAATTCGCTTATTACCATTTAATTCGGTAGGGAAAACCGAAGGCCTATTAATCGGTTTTCGTCCTGATTTTTTAAAAATAAAAGAAGAAGGCCGGGAACGGTTGATTAAAGGTAATCATATCGTAATCGGATTATGTGATCATTCCTTATCGACTGAAGGAACTTTTCAAGCCTTACTTCCCCCGACTATTTTATAAAAAAAAGATATAAGGAGCGAATAGGATGTTGAAGCTTTGGAGAAAATGGCGGTTGGTTTTACAGATTAAGCTATTGCGTTGGATGTTAAAGCTGGGCTTTGCCCCGAAGACTATTGCTTATGTTGGTAGTAGCGAAGCTTTACCCCCACCTTTAACTACGGAGGAAGAACTTTTTTTACTGGAGAAATTATCTTCCGGCGACCGGGCGGTAAAGGGAATTTTAATTGAGCGTAATCTACGTTTGGTGGTTTATATTGCCCGAAAATTTGAAAATACCGGAGTGGGGATTGAAGACTTGGTTTCCATCGGCACCATTGGTTTGATCAAAGCAGTGAATACTTTTGATCCGGAGAAAAAAATTAAGTTAGCCACGTATGCTTCCCGATGCATTGAAAATGAGATTTTGATGCATTTAAGAAGGAATAGTCGCATTCGTACTGAAGTCTCTTTTGACGAGCCGTTAAATACCGACTGGGATGGTAATGAATTATTACTCTCCGATGTCTTAGGGACTGAGAATGATTCTACTTATAAGAATGTGGAAGAAGAGATTGACCGTACTCTTTTAGATGCGGCAGTGGCTCATTTATCTGAACGAGAAAAAGTAATTGTAGAAATGCGGTTTGGGCTAAAAAATGGCTCCGAAAAAACTCAAAAAGAAGTGGCTGATTTATTGGGGATTTCCCAATCATATATCTCCCGTTTGGAAAAGAGAATTATTCGGAAGTTAAAGAAAGAAATGCACCGGATGGAGGCCTGAAAATATTTTTTTAGGGAAAATTAATAACAGAGGAGAATTTAATGCAGCAAAAGGTAGCTTTGATTATAGCTGAAAAAATTTTTCGGGATGAAGAGTATGAGATTCCGAAAAATATTTTGGAAGAAAATGGGGTTACAGTTTTAACAGCCAGCAGCACCACTAACGAAGCGGTTGGTAAGTTAGGAATGGTGGTGAAGCCGGATTTATTAATAGGAGAGCTAGCAAAGGAAGAGTTAGACGCAGTAATATTTATTGGCGGCGGGGGCAGTTGGCAGTATTTTGACGATGCCCTGGCCCATTGTTTAGCCCGCCAAAACTATGCCGCGCAAAAGATTGTGGGGGCCATCTGTATTGCCCCGGTAATTTTAGCGAAGGCTGGTTTACTAAAAGGGAAAAAGGCCACGGTTTTTCCCGATGGAATAGGGGAAATTGAGAAAGGCGGGGCTGTTTATACCGGAAATCCGGTAGAGATTGACGGCCGGCTGCTTACCGGTTCCGGTCCGGAAGCAGCCGCGGAATTCGGCAGAGAATTAGTGAGATTACTCAGCAAATAAATAATTAATTTGGTATTTATAAAGAAAGCTGGCGAAGTCGGGAAATGAATTTCTCGGCTTTTTCTTTTTCGGGTATAAATTTCTGTCAGCATGGCAATAATCATCTTAGCGCGCGCTATACGGATATGGCGGGAGGATTATGGTGATGCTAGTTAATAAAGTTGAGATTTGTGGCGTGAACACAGCGAAATTACCGGTCTTAACCGGTAATAAAATGCGAGAATTAATTGCAAGACTTCAAAATGGAGAAAAAGCAGTTAGAAATGACTTGATTTATGGCAATTTAAGACTAGTATTAAGTGTAATTCAGCGTTTTAATAATCGAGGTGAGTATGTAGATGATTTATTTCAGGTGGGCTGTATTGGTTTGATGAAAGCCATTGATAATTTTGATCTTTCTCAAAATGTAAAATTTTCTACATATGCGGTCCCGATGATTATCGGAGAGATTCGACGTTACCTCAGAGACAACAATCCCTTAAGAGTCAGTCGCTCCTTAAGAGATATTGCTTATAAAGCTTTGCAAGTCAGAGATGCGATGGTCAATAAATCAGCGAAAGAGCCAACTATTGGGGAAATTGCCAATCAATTAAATGTTCCCCAAGAAGAAGTAGTTTTTGCCTTAGATGCAATTCAGGAACCAGTATCCCTCTTTGAGCCAATTTATCATGATGGGGGTGATCCCATTTTTGTAATGGATCAAATTAGTGATGACCGTTATGTGGACAATCAATGGCTTGAAGGAGTCTCGATTAAGGAAGCCATGCGCAAGTTAAGTGATCGGGAACAACTGATCTTAAAAATGCGCTTTTTCGAAGGCCGCACCCAAATGGAAGTAGCGGAGGATATCGGAATCTCCCAAGCGCAAGTATCTCGTTTGGAAAAGACCGCCTTAAAGCATATGCGGCGGTATATCGGAGATGATCAATGATTAAGAGCAGTTGTAAGGAGGAATAATCAGGTGTTTCGTTATCGTTTGTTGACCACCGGGTTAATTATTATAGTCTTTTTAGTAATTGGCTATCTAGGAGCTTCTTTGAGTGGAATTAAAACTCCTTTTGTAAAAGCCTACCATCGGCAAAATTTAGTACGCTTACACGTAATTGCCCGGAGCAATTCTCCGGCCGATCAGGCTCTTAAGCTAAAGGTTCGGGACCGCATTCTAGAAACAATGGAACCATTGTTAATAGATGTTGAAAAACGGGAATTAGCTTGTCAAATTTTAAGTAAGAATTTAAAGAGAATTAAACAGGTAATTCGAGAGGAATTGCCGCCAGAGCAGCGGCAATTGCCCGTTAAAATTAAATTAGGAAAGTATGCTTTCCCGGCCAAAGAATATCCCTTTGGGGTATTACCGGCCGGGGAATATACCGGCCTCCGGGTGATTTTGGGAGCGGGAAAGGGTCAAAATTGGTGGTGTGTGCTGTATCCGCCCTTATGTTTATTAGATCCCGATGCTCCCGGGTTTCGCAAAGATGTTGGCCAAAAAGAAAAACAAAAAATTGTGTACCGCTTGGCTTTTCTCGAAAAACTATTAGAAAAGAAGGGTAAAAAGAAAGGAGCTTTTTGGGTCTGTTGGTCCAATGTTTTCAGTCGGATCTAAAG
The DNA here is from genome assembly GCA_028282485.1 of Bacillota bacterium. Taxonomy (GTDB): domain Bacteria; phylum Bacillota; class UBA4882; order UBA8346; family UBA8346; genus JANQHU01. Next base: position 421 of record JANQHU010000349.1, on the reverse strand, counting down.
TAAAAGAGCCTTTAATATCAATTTAAATAAAAACACTACTTAAAATAGTCTCCTGTTCGGGAGGCTATTAATTATTTATAAAGACTGCATAGATAGCTTGCACCGCTTTTTCAAAATCAGCAGTTTCCACTCCCACAATAATATTGATTTCGCTGGAGCCTTGATCAATCATGCGGACATTTACTTTAGCCTGAAATAAAGCATTGAAAAGCCTGGCGGCGATTCCTGGTGTGGCGGCCATTCCTCTCCCCACCGTAGCAATTAAGGCCATATGGGGATGAATTTGAATTGATTCCGGCCGACATTGCTGCTCGATTTCTTCTAAAATTTTGTCTAGTTTGCCGTTTTCTAATTCACTATCGGCGACTACGATCGACATGGTATCGATTCCGGTAGGGATATGCTCAAAGGAGACGGCATT
>JANQHU010000312.1 GCA_028282485.1 Bacillota bacterium | reverse complement strand
AGCTGCTTTTGGCAGCGGGCTGCTAGGCTCTCTCTTTTTACTTATTGCTCGTTTTCAAGAAAAAAAACCCTCCCCGGCCGCTCCGTCAACTACGGCTACTCCTAACTCCTTTACCAGGCCTCCTGTAATCAGCCTAGCCATCCAAGCCTTCTATTTTTTATTAGGAATTATGTTATTAAGTAGTCTTTTTGCTAAACGGCCGGAGATCGGCCTCATATCTACTTTGGGCTTTGCCCTGATCGCTTATCTTTATCTCCAGAGTGCTAAAAAACTGATTGAGAATGATCAACTTTTCCAAAAGCCTTATTTAATAGTTTTAGGAATTGCTTCAATTTTAGCCGCTCTGGTTTCTTTATTTAGATTTTATTTTTTTGATTACCATCGTGCTCCCAATCTCCTTACTTCTTTTAACGGATATGGGACAATCCTGATTATGTGTGGCGCTTTAGTGATCGGTTATTTAATGGAACAAAAAGAAAAATGGCGTTACTTAATTATTCCTTATTTAATGCTGCTGATTCCGGTCTTAGTAGCTACTCAGTCACGGGGTGGTTGGATTGGTTTTACTTGCATGCTGACTATTTTTAGCTGCTTTAATCGCAAAATGTTAATTTTAATGCTGATTTTCATTCTCATCTTTGCCTTAATAATTCCCTTTTTTCCCCCAATTAAAGAGCGCATACTTGCTTCTTTTTCCCTTGGCCATCAAGTGAATATCACGCGGATTTACATCTGGCAATCTACCCTCAAAATGATTAAAGAAAAACCCTTGCTAGGAGTTGGTCCGGGGGTTTATCCCTTCGTTTTTGATAAGTACGCTATGCCCGGTTCCCAAGAACGGGGAGTTTCTTTTGCCCACAACCTCTTTCTCCATGTAGCCGCCGAATTTGGTTTACTGGGGCTAATTCCTTTTTTATATCTTATGGGAGCAACTGCTTGGATGAGTTTTCGGCTGGCTAAAACCAAAGGGGGCTTTTATCAAGGTCTCTTTGCGGCCTTTGTGGGAGTTTTAGTCCATATGCAGGTGGATGTCACTATTTGGGGCCTGGATATTGCCTCCTTTTTTCTGCTCCTCATCGGCTTGATTCTCTTCACTTATCAAAAAGAAGCTACGCCGCAGAGGTTACAGCATGCCTAAACAGTACCCCAAAGCCAAGCAGACTGGTTTTACTATCCTCAATCCTTATCAGGGCTCGGGGAGTTTTAAAAAAGCCCAATTACACTTACATACGGCCAACTCCCTGGATGTCTGGAAAAAAGAACCTATAGCCACAACTATTCAAAAATACCATTCCGCCGGCTATAGTTTTTTAGTAGTAACCGATCACGATTATCAGACAGAGACCGCTCCTTTTAATACCGCTGATTTCACCGTGCTTTCCGGCCAAGAAACCACCCTCCCTTTTTTAGGTTTTTTATGGCCCTTAGGCAGACATTTAATTGAGTTTCAGATTGGTGAGGCGCAACTACAGATGCCGGCGCACCCCCACTGGCCCGGTAATCTAGGGACCGGCCTTTGGCGTTTACCGCATCTTAGCAAGCTAAAAAACTTCTTTCTGCTAGAGATTGCCAACCATCATTCCGATTCTCGCAAAGATATTGACTTATGGCACCAATTATTAAAGGCTCGGGGTTATCAGCAGCCAATTTGGGCGGTGGCAGTTGATGATACGGATAATGCCGAACCTTTAGATCGGGGCTGGATTATGGTTCAAACCCCAGGAGTTGAGCCGGATGACTTATTAAAAGCTTTACAAAAAGGCTCTTTCTATGCAACTACCGGCCCAGCAGTTACTTTTGAATTCCTAAAGGGTAAAATTAAAGTTACTTCGACTACCCCAAAGGTGACCATTAATTTTATCAATAGTCAAAATCAAATAATTAAGCAAGAAGTTAAGCAGACCGCCTCCTATACCCCGAGCGGGAATGAAGGTTTTATCCGCGTGGAAGTCTGGGAGTCAGTTAGTGGGAAGAGGGCCTGGTCACAACCGTTTTTTATTGTGGGGGATTAGAAGAAATTGATCACCTAGTTAATTAATTTTTTTACGCAACTCCTTTAGCCGGTTTATTTTAAATATCGGATAATATTTTTTCTACTAAGGCAGAGATAAGAGGTTTGTATTTTTTATTATCGGAAGAACGGATGCGGGCAAAGAACTCAAAGCCACGATTTTCTAATTTTTGAGGGTCAGCTAACTTTTGAGAGTCATTTGCATAGTCAATAAACTTATTTCGCCATCTCAGAAGCTCACCTAAGCTGAATTTTATAA
>JANQHU010000302.1 GCA_028282485.1 Bacillota bacterium | reverse complement strand
AACTTAATCTGGAGGTGGCTCTATTGCTCATCGAATTCAACCAAGTTCTCGTAATTACCATTGGCGTGCTGATTGCTTTTGGCATTATGCTGCTCAGCTCCCGTTATCTTCTTAATATTACTATCGACCATTTTATCAAAAGACTTTTGCAAGATCCTTATCCAGAAAATCTCAGCGAAATGTATAATGTCTTTAGTAAAGTGGGCATCCAAAATATTTTGGAGACAGATCTTCGGGCTAGTAGTGGTAAACCCCTTGAGCGACCCTTTGGATCGCCTAATCATTTTTCCCGTTGGGAACAACTGCTATTAAATCCGGTTTACCTAACCCGCGCCCCTCTAAATGAATCTGTCGGAGTTGATACTAAAGTAGTAATCGGCCCTCAAGCCCAGCGTCCTTTAGAAATCGGCTTACCAATTATGATTACTGGTATGTGTTACGGGATAAGTCTCTCTCAAAAGGCCAAGCTAGCGTTAGCTAAAGGGGCCAATGCCGTAGAAACGGCTACCAATACTGGAGTAGGTCCTTTTTTACCTGCCGAACGCCAAGCTACCAAAAGACTAACCATTCAATATCACCGCGGTTGGTGGGGCAAAGACGAAGCAACACTGCGCCAAGCGGATATGATTGAGATTCAATTTGGCTATGGTGCCCTAGGACCCGTTCCCCTCGATTTAAGACCGGAGAATATCAGTCCCGAATTTGCTCGATTTCTTGATTTAAAACCCGGTCAACCTTTAACATATCCGGCCGCTTTTCCCCGGATTGATGATGCGCAGGCTCTCGCGAAATTAGTTACTTATTTACGTGATTTAACGGGGGGAGTTCCCATCGGCCTTAAATTCGGGGCCACTCAGTACCTGGAAAAAGAACTAGCCGTATTTATAAAAGCTGATCTTGATTTTATTACGATCGACGGAGCTGAAGCCGGTATTTATTTCGGCCCTCCAACTTTAGCTGACGATCTGGGATTACCAACCTTATCGGCCCTCTGCCGCGCTGTTAATTTTTTAGAAAAACAACGGCTTCCCAGGAAACCTTCCCTGCTTATTTCAGGAGGCTTCTTTACTCCCGGACAAGTCTTAAAAGCACTAGCGCTAGGTGCAGATGCAGTTAATATCGGTACCATCGCTTGCATTTCCTTAAGCCATAGTCAATTAAGCAAAGTGCTCCCCTGGGAACCACCTACCGAATTGATCTACGAGAATGGGAAATATAAAAATCGGCTCAATGTGAAAATTGCCGCCCGGGATCTAACTAATTTTTTAACAAGCTGTCAAGAAGAAATGGTACAAGCGCTTCGTTGTCTCGGCAAAAACAAGGTTACCGATTTACAAACTACGGATATGGTTGCCCTAAATTTAGAGGTAGCCCAAATGACGGGAGTAGAATTTGCTTTAACACCGAAAAAGTAATAATTTGGGAAAAGGACTAAGCTAATTATGAACATTTTATGGTATATTTCTTTAAGCACCCTAATCTGCACCCTTTTTATAATTACAATTTTTGTAAAATTTTTTAAAAAGAGTATAGTTTCTTGCTTGCTTAAGTATACTAAAAAACCTTTTTTTTACTACATATTCAAAATTCAAAAAAGAGTCTCTTTAAAAACTTATCTTGAAATCCACATAAGGACCTCTACTGGTAAAAGTCTGGAACGACCCTTTGGTAATCCTAGCCACTATCAAGATTGGCAAAAAATTTTATTTAACCCTAGCTTTTTATCTCGAGATCCTCATTTTTTAAATAATGATCAAGTAACAACTACCACTTTAATTGGCCCCCAAGCGCAAAAGCCTTTAAAATTAAAAGCACCCCTTTTAATTGCGGCGATGTCCTCAATTGCCCTTAATTCGAATACGAAAATGGCTTTAGCCAAAACCGCTTCTAATATTGGAACAGCTACCAATTCCGGCAACGGCCCTTTTTCTGCTGATGAAAGAAACCAGACCAATCACTATATCTTCCAGTATTCCCGCGGCTTTTGGTCCAAAAATGCTGCCCTTCTTAAGCAGACTAATCTCATCGAAATCACCCTAGGTCAAGGTGCTTGGGCCTCCGCACCGATCCGGATCAAGGGTAAACAAATCACCCCGGAGCTTGGTAAGCTGATGCAAACGGTGCCTGGCCTGGATGTCTTAATTGAAGCTACACTACCAGAACTCAACGCTACCTTTTCGCTGAATAAACTAGTTGTTATCCTAAAAGAAGTTACCGAAGGAGTTCCCATTGGCGTTAAAATTGGAGCGACCCATTATTTAGAACAAGAACTCCATCTAATTGCGGAGGCTGGCTGTGATTTTGTCTCCATCGACGGAATCGAGGGCGGTTCCCAAGGGGCTCCCCCAGTGATAGCAGACAATATTGGCCTGCCTCTTTTTCCTGCCTTATGCCGCGCGCAACAATTTATGAAAACTAACAACTTAAAGACAAAACTCTCTTTGATCGTCAGCGGCGGATTAAAAACCCCGGGAGATTATCTAAAAGCCCTAGCTTTAGGAGCAGATGCCGTTGCTTTGGGGACCATCACCCTGATCGCCTCCGTTCACCAACAAATTGACAAAGTTGCTCCCTGGGAACCGCCGACTTCCTTGGTCTTTTTAAATCCTGCCAAAAAACCAATTTTTGATACCCAACAAGGGGTAACCAACTTGACTAATTATTTTGAAAGTTGCCTCGCTGAAATGCGTCAAATTACTGGGCGGCTCGGTAAAAAATCGCTGCAAGAGGTCAGCAATCACGACTTAGTTTCTCTTGACCCTCTCTATGCCCAAATAGCCAATATTGATTACTATCTCAAATAATATTGATCACTTTTTTTTGCAACCATTTTGTACTAAGTTTCGTCTAATTAGAAAATTGCTATCGCAAAAAGGAGTGTGCTCAAAATGCCTAAAAAATTAATGAAATTTGTCGGAATCACCTTACTAACGCTCTTTATCTTGACCAGCTATTTAGGTTTCGAAACCAAGGCCAAAAGCAACAAAAAGCCTCATTCTCAGCTAGAATTGACTATTTATAATAATAATTTAGCTCTAGTAAAAGAAAAAAGACAGCTGCAATTAAAACCAGGCATTAGTAAGGTTAATTTTTCTAATGTTTCGGCCCAGATCGATCCCACTTCCGTTCGGTTTCGCTCTCTTACTTCCCCAAAAATTCAGTTATTAGAACAAAACTATCAATATGACATCATTAGCGATACCAAGCTCCTCGAAAAATATCTCGGCCAAAAGATTAAGCTCACCACTCCCAAAGGAGCAGAGTATAGTGGTTTTTTGTTAAGTACCGGGTCGAATTTAATTTTGGGACAGACTCCCCAAGGTGGCCAAATTCAAGTTATTAAAGCCCAGGAAATTGCCACCCTTGTTTTTCCAGAATTGCGGGGTGGTTTAATAACCAAACCAACTTTGGTCTGGGTTATTAAAAATCCCTTTAAGCAAAAAAGGCGACATTTAGCAGAAATTAGTTATTTAACCAAAGGAGTCTCCTGGAAAGCGGATTACGTAGCTACTATAAATAGCTCTGATTCGCAAATAGACTTAACTGGTTGGGTGACCATCAACAATAATTGCGGCATCCCTTTTCGGCAGGCTCGGTTAAAACTAATCGCCGGAGAAGTAAAGCAGGTTCCCCAGGCAGTTCCCTATAGAAAAAAACTGGATTATCTAGCCGCGGCAGAAAACGGGTCGGCAAAAAGTTTTCAAGAAGAACCTTTTTTTGAGTATCATCTCTATTCCTTGCAAAGAACTACCAGTCTCGGTAATAACCAGATCAAACAACTCGAATTACTCGCTGCACCGCAGATTAAGGTTCAAAAATACTATGTTTTTGAGGGGCGGCATGATTCTCGCAAAGTTAAAGTAATTTTAGCATTCAAAAATAGCGCCCGAAATAATTTAGGAATCCCCCTCCCCAAAGGTCGAATTCGTCTCCAAAAAGCCGATCCCACTGGCTCCTTACAGTTTATTGGCGAAGCCCAAATCGACCATACACCGCAAAACCAGAAGCTCCGCCTACATATAGGTAATGCTTTTGATCTTACTGGCAAACGCATTAAAACCGACGTTAAAACCTTAAGAAATAAAGCCCGGGAAGAAACCTATCAAATAAAGCTCAAAAATCATAAAAAAACAGCAGTGCGGATCACTATTAACGAAGAGCTCCGGCACTGGTCCGCCTGGCAGATTATTCGCTCCAGTCATCGGTATACCAAGACTAGCGCCAAGCAAATTAAGTTTGACGTAAAAATTTCTCCTCGTCAAGAAAAGACCGTCACCTATACGGTGCGTTACAAACATCATTAACGAGGCTTAATCTCTTTTAAAAAAACTCCCCTTTTTAGAGAACCAAAGGGGAGTTTTTGGTATTAGTGCTAACCTTAACTATTTTCAATCCTTTCCGAACCGCTCTTTGCTTTTTGCTTCTTACTAATTAGATATTCATAAATAGCCGGAATAACCGACATTACAATAATCACTAAAATCACTAAAGCAAAATTATCCTCCACAAAAGGAATATTACCAAAATAATAGCCAGCTACTATAAAAAAGATGATCCAAATAAAGGCCCCAACAACATTATACAAAAAAAAGCGCCAGTAAGTCATTTTACCAATTCCCGCTACAAAGGGGGCAAAGGTCCGAATAATAGGGATAAAGCGGGCGATAATAATGGTTTTGCCACCGTGTTTTTCGTAAAACTGATGCGCTTTTTCTAAGTATTCTTGTTTTAAAAAACGACTCTTGCCAAAGATCCGCGGTCCCAAAAACTGCCCAATATGGTAGTTTACAGCATCTCCCAAAATGGCGGCCACAATCAAAAGAACACTAATTAAAAAGAGATCAATCTCCCCCCCAGCCCCTATGGCGCCTAACATAAAAAGCAAGGAATCACCCGGTAAAAAGGGAGTGATTACTAAGCCAGTCTCACAAAAGACACATAAAAATAGTAATAGATAGGACCAGACTCCAAAATTTTGAAAGAGCTCTACCAGATGCTTGTCTAAATGTAAAAAAAGGTTAAAAATTTTCGTTAATACTTCCATCTTCTCTCCTAAAATTAATAATAATATATACAAATCTCTATCAATAATAGCATAAAAAAAAACGAGGGACAAGCTTTGTTTGGACTTAAAGTAAAAAATAGAAAGCTCCATTTCTGTTGATAATATATTTACCCAAGTTCCCCAATAAATAGTTACCAAAAGATTGACAAGCTTTCAGCCGAGAATTATAATAAAAGATATTATTATGAAGTGAAAATTTGAGGGGGTAGACTATGAAAGGCGATATTATTGTACTAGAGGAACATCATAAACAAGCAGCTGCTAAAATTGTTCCGGAAATAATTGAAAAGATTAAAAACAAAGCGACGCGTTATACAATTACGGTGGCCGGAGAATCGGGCAGCGGTAAATCCGAGACCGGCAAGGCAATTGCTGACGAACTAGTAAAATACGATATTAAATCCATCTTACTGGGACAAGATGATTATTTTATCTTACCTCCCAAATCTAACGATGCGAAAAGAAGAGAGGACTCCGAATGGCTCGGGCCTCATGTAGAAGTAAAGTTGGATGTTTTAGAAGGAAATCTTAAGGACGCTATTAATGGTGCTGCCGCAATCACCAAACCATTAGTTGACTATGATAATAATTCTGTAGAAGACGAAAAGATTAGTCTGGAAGGCATTAAGGTAGTTATTGCCGAAGGCACTTATACTTCTTTACTTAAAAACGTGGATACCAAGGTCTTTATTGCCCGCAACCGTCTTGATACCTTAGAACACCGACAAAAAAGAAACCGGGGTAATGAAGTTAATGATCCCTTTATTGAACAGATTCTGATCACCGAACATAAAATCATTGCCGGACACAAACAACTAGCCGACTTTGTGATCACTAAAGAATATGATGTTATTATAGTTAAATAATTGATCCCATAGTTAACATTCTGTTTTTTAATTAAGCATTTTAAAACCAAATCCATTGATATGCCAAAAATCTTTTATATCAATGGATTTCGTCTATTTTTATGCATAACCCGAGTAACCTTCATCTCGTTTTAATTAACCAAAAGCGCTTCACTTAAAACCTCAATCTCCTTCTGGCGAAAACCCCCAACCCCCAGAAGAATAATCTTTTTTTGCTTCTCTAAATATTTTTCATAGTAACGCCTTTTTTTAATCTGCGTCAAAGCTGCCTCGGCTTGATCCATCTTAAATTCAATTATATAAACTATTCGCTCTAACTCTAAGACCGCATCAATCCGGCCCTTGTCGGTGATTTCGGCTCCTAAGAGGGCTAAAATCAGATACGAAAGGGAATGGTAGTAACTCTCGTAGTCTAAATGTAGTTGGGTAGGGATTCCTGCCAGCAGAGCGGTTAAAGCCTTCTTAAAATTAATTAAATTCTCTTTCTCCAGGTACTCTAACATTCCTAAATAGACCGGTTTTATCCTGGAAGTAAACATATTAGTATAGGCGGCTAGTAAATGCACCAAAAAAGATTCTTTCACTTCAAAATTCGGATAACCGAAAGTCACTATTCTATTGCTTATTCTTTTAATGGTTAAATACCCAGTTTGAAAGAGCAGGGCCGCGGGATCTAAATTCTCCAACTCAAAAAAATCGAAAATTTCCTCTCCTGCTTGATAACCTTCAAAATCCTCAATGGCTACCTGCTGTTCTTTAATTAGCTTAATTAAAAAAGTAGGCGTAGCGGTTTGAAACCAGTAGTTTTGAAACTCCTTACTATCAAATAAATATAGAACCGCAAAGGGATTATAAATAGTTTCCTCGCCACTCCATTTATAACCATTATACCAGTACTGGATTTTTGTTAACAATTTGCTTTTCTCAACATTTGTCTCTTGACATAAATAATTAATATGGGCAGCAAAATATTCTTCCACCTCTGCTTGGGTATAGCCACAGATACTATGATATTCTTTACGGCGGGTAATATCTTTTAGATTATTTAATTTCGAAAAAATCGAGACCTTCGAAAACTTGGAGACCCCGGTAATAAAAACAAATTTCAAGTACCCATCCAGAGATTTGATGGTTTCGTAGAAGTTAGCCAAGATTTCCTTGTTGGCCTCGGCTTTTTCTTTATTACTGATATGGTCAATAATCGGTTTATCATACTCATCGATTAAAAGGACTACTTTGTTGCCCAATTTTTGATACAGCTTTTGGACTAATTCGTTTAGTTTCTCTTTATTGGCCTTCGCTTCTAGCTTGATTTCATATTCCTGAGCCCTTCTCTCCAAAAAATAGCCCAGATTATTTTCAAAATCTTCTCCCCCTTTTGAATGGGTGATACTGCTAAAATCAATATGAACCACCGGGTGCTTTTCCCAGGTAATCTTCTCATAAATCCCTAATCCTTGAAATAGTTCCTGATTTCCTAAAAAAATCTCTTTTAAAGTGGAGATTAGCAGACTCTTTCCAAACCGCCGGGGCCGGGACAAAAAGTAATAGCCCCCTCCGCTGGTCATTAAGTCATAAATTATTGGGGTTTTATCAACATATAAATAATTATTTTCAATTAGTTTATTAAAATTCTGAATCCCGATGGGTAATTTCTTCAATATTCTTCAGCTCCTGGGTCAGTTAAATTAGGATAT
>JANQHU010000294.1 GCA_028282485.1 Bacillota bacterium | reverse complement strand
ATTTTGAAAATGGAGTGGATCTGGTAGTAAATCGGTATTATCCAGAAATTAAAAAGTTAATTGAGTTTTTGCAGAGGGCGGGATAATGGAGTTTGGGTTAAAGCCGGAAACCATCAGTTTAATTCGACAAGCGATTGGTAATTTTCCCGAAATTGAAAGGGTCTTGCTTTTCGGTTCCCGGGCTATCGGTAATTTTCGCCCTGGCTCAGATATTGATCTGGCTTTGTGCGGCAGGGCAGTAACCGGAAAAACCGTGCTGGCTCTAAATAGTATGTTAAATGAACAATTGCCCTTACCCTATTTTTTTGATGTGGTCGACTACACCCATTTAGAGGCAGCGGAATTAAAGGAAAGTATTGCGGCCAACGGGCTGGTTTTTTATGAAAAGAATGGTTATTTCTAATCGTGTGAGGCTTGATAGCGGTTTTTTCTTTAAGATTAAGATCAAGCAATCAAGTAGTCTATTCAAAAGCACCTTTTCTATTTAAGGTGTTTTTTTATGTCAAGAGGGAATTGCTTAAAAAATTATTCCAAAAAACCGATAAATGAAGTAAGAGAGTTTTGCACTTTACTAAACTGTGAAAATTATGTTTCAATTATGTTTGGCGGGCCAGAGTTACCTTAAAAGGGGAAAATCGCAATGGAATTAAGCGCGCAAATTATTAATAATCGTTATCAGCTTTTAAATAAAATTGGCGAAGGCGAAATGGGAGTGGTTTATCGCGCTCAAGATCTGGAAAAAAATTTTGTGGTGGCCCTAAAAATGATGAAAGAGCCAGTTACTTCTTCTTATGTGGAAGACCTGATTAGGTTTAAACGAGAAATGGAGCTAGTAAGTAAATTTGACCATCCTAATCTAGTTAAAATATCTGATTGGGGCGAATTTGGGAAGCGTCCTTTTATAGTGATGGAGTTTTTAGAGGGAGAAAATTTTTCCCTGCTTTTAAAGAGGGGGGGAAAGTTAAGTATTGATGAAGTTTTGCAAGTGATGAGGCAGTTGTTAGAGGGGTTAATTTATGCTCATGGCCGAGAAATTTGGCATCGGGATTTAAAACCGTCCAATATTTTTATATGCCAAAGCAAAGAAAAATATTCTTTAAAGCTTGGGGATTTTGGAGTAGCCTTTATTATGGAATTGCGCGAATTACAAAAAGAAGATGTGATTAGTATTTTTGGCTATATGTCTCCGGAAGCCACCGGAATTTCCCATAAACACTTTGACGAACGTAGCGATTTGTATTCTTTGGGTATTATCTTTTATCAACTTCTGACCGGAAAATTGCCTTTTGAGATTCAAGAAGTTAATAAGCTGATTTATCACCATATAGCTGTTGCACCGCCCCTGATAACCCCAAGCAATCCCTTAGTAACGGAGATTTTAGAAAAGGTTATTATGAAATTGCTTCATAAAGATCCTGATTTACGTTATCAAAGTGCCAAGGGATTGTTATTTGATCTGGAAAAAATTCAAAGAGGGGAGCAGTTCTTTAATCTGGGAGAGAAGGATAAACCTCCAAAACTTACTTATCGTTCTAAATTTGTGGGCCGGGAATGGGAACTGGGACGAATCAAGGCCTTGATTAATAATGCCACCAAGAGTCTGGGCGGAATCGGTTTGATTTCAGGAGAGGCCGGTATGGGTAAAAGCGCTTTAGCCTATCAAGTGAGAAATTATGTTTATCAACAAAAGGGCCTTTTTTTGGAAGGAAGGTTTCTTGATCAAGAAAATAGGGCGCCCTATCAAGCTTTTCAAGAGATCGCCAATATATATGTTAATAATTTTGAAAAAATGGATCAAGAAAATCAAAATAACGAAAAAAAGAGACTAAAAGCAGTTGTCGGAGAATTAGGAGAAATTTTAATTAAATTTAATTCGAAAATCGAAACTATTCTGGGCAGGGTGAAAAAGTTAGTTCCGCTAGATTTGGAACGAGAAAATCAACGGGTTTTAATGGTATTAGCCGAGTTCTTTTGTCACCTCTCCAGGGAGGATACTCCTCTGGTACTTTTTTTAGATGACATGCAGTGGATGGATGATGGCAGTTTGAGCTTGTTGACCCAGATAACTTATCGGTTACCGAAAACAAACTTAGTCGTTATTGGGACTTATCGTCACAAAGAGCTGTATCCGGATCATCTGTTGCAGAGATATATTCAGGAATTTCGAAAGAAAGGAGCCTTTAATGAGGAAATTAGACTATTGCCCTTTGAAAACAGTGAAGTAAAAGAATTAATAAATAATGCTTTGGGTTCTAAAGAGGGACTTAGCAATGAAATGATTGCTTATATAAATAATTTAACCGAAGGTAATCCTTTTTTTATTATTAATGTGATCCGAGAACTGATTGAGGAGCAAGGGCTGGTTTGGCGAGAAGGTTTTTGGGAAGAAGATTTAACCCGGATTAAAAATATTGCCATCTCCAAAAGTTTAGTGGAAATAATTTTAAAAAGAATAGATGGTTTAACCGAAGATTTAACCCAGATCATGTGCCTTGGAGCAGTAATCGGAAGAGTATTTCAGATCGAACTTTTATTTAATTTAGTAAATGCTACTAAAGACGGCATAGTCGCGTTAATAGATGAAGCCATTAGGTTACAATTGATCGAACAGGGAAAAGAACGGGGCGAGTTTGCCTTTGTACACGACCGAATTCGAGAAGCTTTTTTTTCAAAAAGGAGTCAAGAGGAGCGCCAAGTAATTAATGGCCGGATTGCCAGGGCTTTGGAAGAATTAAATAAGGATCACAAAGAAAAAGTATTATTTGATCTAGTTCGGCATTATTTAAATGCGGCCAATCATGACAAAGCCTTAGAATACTTAATACCGGCAGCTTTAAAAGCCAAAGCTTCTTATGCTAATGAAGAGAGTATTCGGTATTATCAAACTGCTCTTGAAATATTAGAAAATAACGGATTAAAGCATAGTTCCTTATGGCTTGAAGCCTGTGAAGGCTTGGTGGAAATTTATTTGGTAATTGGTGAAAACGAGAAAGTTATTGCCATTGCAGCAGAGATTCTCTCATTAAAAGACGGCATCAGAGAGCGGGATAAAGCGAAGTTGTATAAAATTATGGGAATGGCTTGGTTTAAAAAAGGGGATTGGGTTCATTGCGAAATCAACTTAATTAAAGGATTAGAGTTATTAGGGGAAAAAGTACCCCAAAAGAATTGGCGGGTGCTATTTAATTTGTTTCTGAATTTGCTTATTCATCTCCTCCACAGTCTCTTTCCCCAGATATTTGTTGAAAAAATAAAAAACCAAATTAGGCCGGAAGATAAAGAAATAATTGGATTTTACGTGACTTTAAATTGGGTTTATATTCTCAGCGATTTAAAGAAATTTGTTTGCAATACCTTGAGAATGCTCAATTTAGCGGAAAGCCGCCTGGACAAATCGGTGGAATTAGGTCTCAGTCTTAGTTGTTATGCTGCTTTATGTATGGCTATTCCCTTTTTTAAGAGATCTATCAAATACCATCATAAAGCCTTAGAGTTACGTCAAGAGTTGGAGGATGAATGGGGTCAGGCGCAATGTTATCAATGGTTGGGTTTTTGTTATCTCTGGAGGGGAGAGCATGATCAGAGTCTCGATTATTTTGAAGAATCTAGAAAAAAATACGAATTAATAGGAGATTTGTGGGAAACCGGAATGGTTTTAAATGGAATAGGCCACTGTTATCGTTATGTGGGTAATTATCAAAGAGGTATTCCTTATTTTGAAAAATATTTAGAGATCAGTGAACGAATTGAGGATGACTATGGTTTTTGCTCCAGTGGTATCAATGTTGCTTTAGGTTCCGGTGAATTAAAAGGTTTTATGGAAAAAGGAGAATTATTAGAAAAAGTTCTAAAGATCAGTAATGATAAAGAAATATGGTTTATGAATTGCAATGCTCATATTTTCACCGGAATATTAGAGTATGAAAAGGGTAATTTTACTGAGGCAGTGAGACATTTAGAAGCAGCCAAAAAATTATATGATACTTTTTCTTTTATTCCGGATCATATCATATTTTTGTATTCCTATCTGGTTGAGGTCTATATTGCGCGTTTTCAAAAAGAAATTTTACCCTTTGGTTATAAAAATAATCAAAAAGAATTACGACGCATTAAAACTATTTGTGAAGAAGGATTAAGAAAGACAAAACCATGGCAAAACCATTATGGCGCTATCTTAAGAGCAGCAGCTAAGTATTATGCTTTGTTAAAAAAAGAACGGCAGGCCGAAGCATATTTTTTAATGAGTATGGAGCAAACTAGATTAGCTAATAGGAAGTATGAGTTCGCGGTTAGTTGTTATGAGTATGGTATTTTTCTAAATGATATGCATCGTCCCGAGAAAGCACAACTATATTTGGAAGAAGCCTATCATAATTTCAAAAAAATTGGAGCCGAAAAATATTACATTAAATGTTTAAAGTTGTTGGGATATACTGAAGAACAAGAAAAAGTAATTACTAGAAATGATCGATTGACCTTGGATCGGAAAATGATGGCCTTATTAACGGTAAGTAGTTATCTCAGTTCTATTTTGGATTTAAATGAGCTTTTAAATGGCATTATTGAAAAAGCAGTGGAGCTGATGGGAGCAGAGCGCGGGGTATTATTATTATATGGAGAGGAAAACCCTGCTGAACTGGAGCTTAAGGTTGTTAAAAATGCCTCTAAAGAAGATTTTGATAATTTCAAAGTTAGTGTTAGTGGCCAAATAATTGCCCAGGTGGTAGCAAAGCAAAAACCCTTAATTATTAAAGATGGAGCTCAAGATGCAACTCTGGCTGCGATGGCCAGGGCGCTGAAGGAAGAATTAAACTCAGTTTTATGTGTTCCCATTTTAGTAAAAAGAGAAGTAATCGGGATTATTTATTTAGATAATCGAATGGTTAAGGGCCTATTTAACGACGGTGATTTAGAAATACTAAATATTTTAGGCAGTCATGCCGGAGTTTCTATTGAAAACGCCAGATTGTACCGCCAGGCAGTCATTGATGGCTTGACCGGGATCTATAATAGAGCCTTTTTAGATAATTTTTTGATAAAAAGTATTGATCAAGCCCAGAGATATAAGAAACCTTTAAGTATTTTGCTGATTGATATCGATTATTTTAAAAAAGTTAATGATACTTATGGTCATGATGTAGGAGATCTAGTTTTAAAAAAAACGGCCCAAGTAATGAAGAAGCTAGCGCGAAAAAGCGATCTGCTGGCCCGCTATGGCGGCGAAGAGTTTGTGGTAGTGTTAACGGAAACAAATCTAAACGGAGCCAAAAATTTTGCCGAAAAACTGCGAAAAGCGGTAGCTGAAAATAGTATTAAAATTGAATTGGATAGACGGGAAATAAGCTTAAGGATTACAGTAAGTATTGGCGTAACCGAATCGGGGGATGAACAACGTTTGGCATTATTAAAAAATGCGTATAATGCTTTATATCTTGCTAAGGAGAAGGGGCGAAACCGAGTAGAAACGGAGGTTTCATTATAAGAAAAGCATAGATTTGTGGAAAAATTTAAAAAGGCTGATAGAATCACAGATAATTCTACCAACCATTAAAGAAAACTTAGTATTTTTTTAGAGATCCAGATTTACTCCAAAACCGAGATTAATGGCGGAAGTTTTTACTTCTACAGTCCTAGCGGAGGTGCTACGCATAGAAGAGTTATTTGTTAAACTCCCCCAATTAGCCGAGAAGGTTGATTCCACGAAGAAGATTTCTCTAAAAGTTAAGCCGGCGCCAATTTCGTAATAAAGACCACCTTTTAAGTCAATATTATCTATATCGATATTGTCGATAGATTCAATGTTGGCTAATAAGAAGCTATAGCCTATTTTTCCGATGAGATAAAATTGAGGGCCGTTTTCCAGAGGAATCTCATAGCGAGCCGTCATGTAAATAGGGATATGGCCCAACTTGAGAAAAGAATTATCATCAAGATCTTGAAGCCGATTTAATGAGGAAAAACCAATTCCGCCTCCTAATTTTAAATTATCTTTGACATCAACTAAAAGATCGCCGCTAATAAAAATACCATTATCAATATTACCGTTAAGATCGCTAGCATAGTCCAGATCATTGACATTTGGAATATGGTATTTACTATTAGCTTGCGCCGCCAGTTTGCCGGATAAAGTATAACAGCCGTAGGCAGTAGTTCCGGTGATTCCAAGTAGTAATATTGTAATCAGTAAACCAACTAACAATTTTTTCACAAAGATTCCTCCTTAAAATTTTGGTCTTTTATTAATATGCCATTAGCTAGAATTTCATTCCAAAATTATAGTAAACAAGGAAAAAGTTTTATAGAAAAGACCCGAAAAGAACTAACTTGGTAGTTTTTTTCGGGTTGATAAATCACTCTAATTAGGCGATATATCATTATTAAAAAGGTTGGTAAAATTATTATAATTCCACCAACCTCATTAATTAAAATAGTATTTTTTTAAAGCTCGAGATTAACTCCGATGCCGAGATTAACTGCCGAAGTTTTAACAGAAGTTTCATTACCGAAAGATTTATCTTTCAAGCTGCCCCAATTAGCGGAGTAGGTAGTTTCCACAAAGAAGACTTCCCCAAAAGTTAAGCCGCCACCTAATTCGTAATAAAGGCCACCGGTCGGGTCATAATCATCTTTAGTATCACTGTCTACTAATAAGAAGCTGTAGCCCAGTTTTCCGACGAGATAAAATTCATGCCCGTTTTCCGTGGGGATCTCGTAACGAGCGGCAAAATAAAGAGGGATATGGCCGACTTTGAGCTCGGGAATAATATCATGAAACCGATTTAATGAAGAGAAGCCAATTCCGCCCCCTATTTTTAAATTATCTCTGACATCAACTAAAAGATCACTGCTAATAAAAATACCATTATCACTATAGCCATCCAGATCCGTATAGAGTGTCGGTTGGTCCATATGGTATTTGCCATCAGCTTGCACCGCCAGTTTACTAGACAAAGTATAGCCCAAGGCGGTAGTTCCGGTAATTCCAATCAGTAACAGGGTAATTAGTAAGCCAACTAACGATTTTTTCACAAAGATTCCTCCTTATAATTTTGGTCCTCTTATTAATATGCAATTAGCCAGGATTTCATTCCAAAATTATAGTAAAGAAGGAAAAATATTTGGTAGAAAAGGCCTGAAAGAAGCTAACTTGATCGTTTTTTTCGGTTAAAATGTGTTATGATAAATATTATAAAGTATAATGATTTGGTTGTCTTAGAAACTTTTATAAATGGCTATTGATTATTACCAAAGGAGAATCTCGGAGATGGCTCATCAAAAACAAGTCCTGCAGGGAATTGATAATTT
>JANQHU010000277.1 GCA_028282485.1 Bacillota bacterium | reverse complement strand
TAATCAAGCTCAAAATGGTATTTCGTTGTCAAAGATCTATTCATCTTTAGGACTGGCTTCATAATCCATTTATTGGAATGAAAACTGCTCATTTATAGTAGATTATTAAAGTATTACTATATTATGCATAATCAATAAAAAAGTACCAACTATAATTAATATTAATTATAATTGGTCAAATAATTTTTGGCTAGAGGTTATTGGTTAAAATAATATGTAAAAATCAAACTGCGGGTTGAACCTAAAATTTTAAATTTTATGTTCCTGGGGCAATACCATTATCCGGGGAATACTCACATGTTCGGGTTGATTTAAGATATACCAAACCTTTTCAGCAATATCAGCTGGCTGTAACGGATTAGTGATTCCCATACTTATTTGGGGATGAACCTCCCAGTTACGATGTAACTCAGTCATTACTAAGCCTGGCTCGAGGCAAGAGATTTTAATCTTAGTGCCGGCTAATTCCAGACGGAGGGCTTCCGACAAAGCCTCCAGGGCGTATTTTGTACCAGAGTAGGCTCCCACCGTTTCTCTAACTTTAGTCCCCATCACACTGGAAATATTGATAATATGGCCACGGTTTTTTGGCTTAAAATCTTTTAAAAATAGATAAATCAAACGAAAGGCCGCCTCCACATTAACTCTAACCATCTCGGTAACTTGAGCTAGATCAATTGCTTCAATAGTGCCTCCAGCAATCATGCCGGCATTATTAATCAAGATATCACAACGCTGGTATTTTTGGTAAGAAACATCCAATAATTTATTCTGCACTTCGTTGTTAGTAAGATCTCCGGCTATCCAAACTGCCTTTAATTCATCAGCAACTTTTTTTAATTTCCCTTCGTTGCGGGCTGTCAAGATCAATTTGTAATCTCTTTTACTCAATTCTTCCGCTACTGCTCTACCGATACCACTACTGGCTCCGGTGATTACCGCTACTTGCGAATCCGTCATTTTCTTTCTCCTTCTTTTACATACTTTTTGATTTCAAAGCATTCTCCATGGCTTTTAACAGGGCTTTACTAGTAGTGGTTGCTCCGGAAATCACATCCACATCCAAAGCCTGGGCCTCTAAAACATTCTCCCTTACCCTTTCAGCCATTTTGGCATATTTACTATCGCGATTATGGAGAATCTCTACATCTTTAATCTGATGATTTTCTACCACTACGGCCACTTTATAGACCGTTGCGCCATAACCAAATTCCCCCAGATAGCGCTGATCGGGAAGCTGGGCTAAATCTACATTTTCAATCTGCATTCCGCGAATTTTGGCAAATTCTTGGGACCTTTTTACCCCCTGCACGGCAAAATAGACTCCGGTCAGGATAATCACTAGCGCCAAACCAATTAAAAGCTTTTTTTTCATCTGCAATTCTCCTCCTGATTATTTTTTAGAAGCTTACCAACCGGAAGATAAGGTATCTTCTTACGCTTGGCTTTTTTAATATTATAAACTAAAAAAGGCAGAAAGATCAGCCAGGATATTGGAGCGGCAATGGCTTTTTGCGGGCAATAAATCAGGCAAGAAAAACAAAAAATGCAATTCCGACTCCATTTGGGGAAATTATTATCATTTCTATTAATATTTTGGGTTGGACAGCTTTTTAAACAGATACCACACGAATTACATTTATGTTTCTCCGCCCTAAAAAAATAACTATAAAAATATTTGATAAAAAAACGATTAGTAACAAACCTTTCAAAGCGATAAATGAAATTAAGCTTGGCATCAGGTTCTACCGCCTCAGCCGACCTTTCTGAACTTAATACCTGAGCCATCTCTGTCCCAAAGCTTTCTGCCAAAAGCATTTCTTTTTCCGTAGGGCCATCCGGCGAAAAAAGGTATCCTTGATCCGTATAACCAGGAAATAAATCTCTGCCGGAGCAGGAAAAATGTCCGATTAAATCGGCTCCCTGCCGGTCAATTCTTTCTCTTAACCAATTAGCTCCATCACCAATAATTGAACCAAAAGTCACAAAAGTAAAAACCTTTTTTCCGGTTAAATTAGTTAATGAATCTATAAAATCAAGCATGGCATAAGAGGGACGATACATGTAGGTCGGGCAGCCGATCCCGAGAAAATCATAAGTATCAATTACTATTTGTTTCCCTTGAGCTATTTTAAATAAATCCACCCCATAGCCCTTTTTATTGAAGCTCTCGCCAATTTTTTTAGCAACTTTTTGAGTTGATCCATTTTGGGAAGAATAGATAATTAAGCCCTTCTTCATCTCTTTAGCACTCCTCTCAAAAAAATCATCGTATCCAATAACAACCTAATAAAGCTAACCCCAAAAATACTAGTAACTCGACAACTACTCGCGGATGAAATAACTGAATCCCTAATACTTCTAGATTGAGTAAAGTAAATAATAAAAAAATAAATTGATTTGTTTTAATATTAGCAATTGGCATTACAAGTTCCTCCTTTATTTTCTTTAATCATCCGGAATAAT
>JANQHU010000261.1 GCA_028282485.1 Bacillota bacterium | reverse complement strand
CTCTCCTTGGTAACCTGTCGGCTCTTTTGCTGCTAACCAAGTTTTAATCTCGGTGAGGCTCCGGGGCGGTCTCCCGATTTTGCCAACAATTTGACTAGTATCAAGGTAATCCCCCACTCGAATTTCGAGGGGCTTTTTTGTTGCTAAGCTTTCTAATTCTCCGGGTAGAGTAAATTCGTCCAGGGCAAACCGGGCTAAACTCTTGATATAATTTTGGTAGAACCCGGCTTCTTGGAGTCTTATGATCTCCCAATCTGAAGTAGTAATGGTATTAAAGTAAGGGCGTCGTTGCTCTTCCAATGCGCGGGCCCATTCGTCAAAAAACTGATAGGCCCAAGTAGCATCATACCAAACCCAGGTTTCTTGTGGATCAAGGTACCAGCTTTGATCATAAGCATCGACCCGCCAGCGGTAGTCTTGATCTAAAATTCGCGTGCGTAATAAAGCAAAATTAATATAAGCAATTGGTTGCTTCACGCCTTGCTGTTGTTGGCCGAATACTTTCAGCAGCAGTTGTTGCAGAGCTTGACGGAATTGAGCAGCTAAGGTTTCCCGGTTGTGGCGGTAATAACCATCTAAAGCCAGTTGTTTTTGCTGGCTCAGGGGCTTTAGATGATTTTCGTAAAAATGTAATTTAGCTTCCTGTTTTAACATTAAAATTACTGCCTCTCTTTAATTAACCGCTTTTCGTTGCATGTTAATTAGATTTGTCATTTTTTCCTTTGAGGACTGTTTCACCATTCAGCACTAGTTGACTCCCTTGGCAGCTGATTTTAAACTCTTTGGTTGCCGCGAGCTTTACTTGCTTCACTGCTTCCATTTCCAGATCTTCTTTGGCCCAAAGTTTGATTCCTTTCTGGCTGTGAATCTCTATTCCTTCTTGATCGTTTAAGCGCACAAAAATTTCCCCGTCTTTGGCACTAAGCAGGATTTCTCCTGGGGAAAACATTAATTCATTACCGGATTTTGTCCGAAAATATTTGATATCCGGATTACCTAGCTTATTAATATTTCCTTCTTGAAGATCCATTCGCACCGAACTAATGGCTAGGCCCGTTTTTTCTTGGCGTTCGGGAAAATAAACTCGGACATAATCGCCGAGCTCCGGCATACAATGCCACCCGCTATTGCCTTCGGCCGTGTAAACTGAGGCATAAGGAAACCAATAGGCTTTGTTTTTAGGCTGTTGCTCATCAATTGCTAAATGAACCTTTACCTTATCCTTTGCAACTTCAATAACTTTTCCTTGCAAGGAGACTCCGGCCAATCCTTCGTGATCAAGAGTATTTTGGTTTAAACCGCCTTTTGGTGCCAAGCGGTAAAAATGTTTGACCCCTCTGTCAACAAACTTAGTAGTCACAGCAGCTACATAAAGGGTTCGATCCATAAACTTGAGCGGTTCTCCTACTCCTAAAGGTTGGTCCGTCTCTAATTCGTAAAAAATATAATCGGTTTCTAAGAGTTGGGGGTTATCATTGGCCGCTGTTACCTGAAAATCTGCTAACTGTTTTTTAATACTATAACTAAAATCGGTGATAGTAGCTGCTTCATTCTGTTGAAAGAGCCCAAAATAAAAATGAGGCTTCTCTAGTAGTGGCAAAGGGATTAAACCCATATGAAAACGGGAGGCCATGCGTTTTAAAAACTGCCAATCAGTCTCTTGATACTGAACAATAAGTTCGTTGGTCTTTTTAGTGGCCTCCTTACAAATTTTTACTTCTGATTCCGGATAATCGGCTAAGACGTTTTCCACCAGTTTTTTATAGGTTAGTTGCACATCTTGAAAAGAACGATTGCGACGTTTTACGTCTAACTGATAGGTATTAGAGATAGCTTCTACTTCAATATAGACTGTGCGATTAGCTCCTCTAGTTATTTTAATTCCCGTAACCACACCTTTAAAAAGCATCACGGGTTTAGTAAAAAACAAGCCTCCGGTCTGAGCTACACTCACTTGCATCCCGGTATCAGTATCACTAATATATTTCTCCATATAAAGTTCGTTGACAAGACCCTTAAAATATAAACGATCATGTTCATTAATCGCTTTTTTGATTTCTAATTGCTGTAATTCCAGTAATTCATATGGAGTAAGTCGAATGTTATACAAAAAAGTCATAGACCACTATTCCTCCCTACCCAATAAGTTTTGATTTTTTACGTTGTCTTCCAAGAAAGTAATGGAAGCGATCATTCCGTGGGCAATGGGCTGCCACTTGTCGATCTGTTTTTCGGGACAATTAAAACTTCCCAAAAGGGCTTGTCCACTTAGCTCAACTACAAAAGTTAAGTTATAGAGCAAGGTATCCAGCGCCACGCTGATAAAATCAAAATGCCCGATCTTTTTAGTCCCAAGCTCCTTTAATCCGGTGGTTAAAAATTTCATTTCCGGTTGCATGCGTTGCAGGTTGGTGAGCAAAAAATCGCGAAAATTAGCAATTTCTTCATTGCTAACCGGGCTTTGGGTATCGGTAAAAGCCAAACTAAGGGCTCCGGTTGGATCACTATAAATTAGGTGAGGTCGATTATCAGAAGGATATTTTTGAGCTGCTAATTTCGGCCCCATTGTGGAGAAATTTTGGGGAAGGCGCATTCGTAAGCGGTTTTCCAAAAGGGTAACTTCCTCAAAAATGATTTTTTCACCATCTAATTCTATTTCGCCCCTTTCGTTAATGCCTTGCATGACATAGTGAGCATAAGCTTCTTGTTGGTCAAGAAACTCTTTTTCTTGATTAACTTCGTTCATTGCCTTTACAAATTTTTCATCCATATACATTTTTTAAGTCGACCTCCGTCTTTTCATAATTCGTTATTCGGTGCACAATTGAGAAAATAAATCGGGAGTTTTAGCCCTGTCCGTCAGCCGTAATTGTGATCCGGCCTCCGTAAAGGCACATGTTAGTTGATTTTTTCAACAAAGCTGGCACGTGGTTGAGCAGGACATTAGTTTTGCCATTAAGCCACGGTATCGTGACTACAGGAATGCAGGGCATTTTAGTCAGATTGCCACGGTTGGCGGCAGTGGCAGCAGCTACCGTAGGGTTATTTAGGCTGCTACACATACCAAAGGGCATGATA
>JANQHU010000260.1 GCA_028282485.1 Bacillota bacterium | reverse complement strand
TCTTTTGCCAAAATACTTAATTCATGAACATTGAGCACGGCTTCTTCCAAATTAGCAAAGGCTTTCATTAGGTTCTGGTATCGCTTCTGCCATCGGGTTGCTGTTTCACCACTCATCATTTTCCCTCTTTCAGTTAATCTTCTTTTGGTAATAATTATAACACAAGCTTAAGAAAATATTTTATTTAATATTAGATTTCTATTATTTAAATACCACAGCAAGGGCATTAAAGAGATAACCAATAAAGATGATTCCTCCGGCAACCACTCCCATAAAGACTCCTAATAATTGGGGTTTAATCACTTTGCGCAGGAGAATTAGCGCCGGCAGGGAAAGGGCCGTTACGGCCATCATCAAGGCTAGCACCGTTCCTACACCGACTCCTTTAGCAAAAAGAGCCTCCGCTACCGGAATGGTTCCAAAAATATCAGCATACATGGGGATGCCCACTAAGGTCGCCAAAATAACGGCCCAGGGATTATTTACCCCAATTACTCTTTCGATTAACTCCCTCGGAATCCAGTTGTGAATCACCGCTCCAATGCCCACTCCTACCAAAATATAAAGCCAGACTCGCCCCACAATTTCCCGGACTTGGCCCCAGGCATAAGCCAAACGGGCTCGCCTGGATAACTCCGGCAGATTAGATGCCGGAATTTTCATCTGCCACACATATTCTTCCACGTACTTCTCCAGACGGAGACGATTAATCAGCCATCCCCCGCCTACCGCTAAAATAATCCCCACCACTACATAAGCAAACGCAATTTTGAAACCAAAAACAGATAATAAAACTAAAAAAGCGGCTAAATCCACCAAGGGCGAAGAGATTAAAAAGGAAAAGGTTACGCCCAGTGGTAGCCCGGCTTCGGTAAAACCGATAAAAAGGGGGATACTGGAACAAGAACAAAAAGGGGTAACCGTCCCCAGTAAAGCGCCCATCAAATTGCCGGTGACCCCTTGAAACTTTCCTAAGATTTTTTTGGTTCGCTCCGGAGGAAAATAGCTTTGTAAATAAGAAATTCCATAGATCAAGACTCCTAACAATAGGAAAATTTTCAGGGAATCATAGATAAAAAAATGAATACTCCCCCCGACACCTTCGGAGATTGGCAACCCCCAAACCGACTCGACCAGTAATTTCACCAAATTAAAAAGCCATTTCATCTGGAGCAACTCTCCGTTTAACCATTGCCAAACTTCCCACAATAAAGCCATTACCCATCATTCCTTTTTATAAATAAGCGTTGCATCAAGTTTCTTCCAAAATATACTGCTTAATTTCGGCCTTCCCCGGGAGCCGTCCGCAAGCCTTCACTTTCTCATTAATGACCAGGGCCGGCGTACTCATGACCCCGTAGGCCATAATCCCCGGAATGTCGGTGATCTTCTCTAGCTCACTGGTTATACCTAATTCGGCTATTACTGCCTCCGTCAAGGTATATAACTTTGTACAATTAGCACAGCCGGAGCCTAAAATTTTAATATTCATCAGTAATTCAATCCTTTCGTTAGCACTATCACTAGGATTTTGCGGTTATTTGATCTTGCGCAAACCAACCACGAGTTCGGTTAGCAATTCGTACTAGGGTTAACATTACCGGCACTTCCACCAAGACCCCCACTACCGTAGCCAAGGTTGCCCCTGATTTCAGGCCAAATAAAGAGATGGCCACGGCCACCGCCAGTTCAAAAAAATTACTAGCGCCAATCATGCCCGCCGGAGCAGCAATCCGGTGAGGCAACTTCCAGAACTTCGCCCAGAGATAAGCAATAAAGAAGACGAAAAAAGTCTGAAGCGTTAGGGGAACTGCAATTAGCGCAATATGTCCCGGATTACTTAAAATAATCTCCCCTTGAAAAGAAAAGATGATTACCAAAGTAGCCAATAGACCGATTATGGTTAGATTATCAAACTTTTTCAAAAATACCTTTTCAAAGTAGTCACGACCCCGGTGCTTAATAATCCCTTTACGCGACCAATAACCTCCTGCGAGAGGAATTACCACAAATAATAAAGTAGATAAAATTAACGTATCATAAGGAACTAAAACATTATTGACCCCTAGGAGAAAGGCCACGATAGGCGTAAAGGCAAACAAAATTATCAGATCGTTTAAGGCTACTTGGACTACGGTATAAGCCCCGTCTCCTTTAGTCAAATGACTCCACACAAAGACCATGGCCGTACAGGGAGCGGCCCCTAATAAGACGGCTCCGGCAATATAGTCGGTCGCTAAGTCCGGGCTAATCCATTTACTGAAAACGATCTTCAAAAAAAAGGCGGCAATCAAATACATAGTAAATGGTTTGATTAACCAATTGGTAACACAAGTTACTGTTAATCCTTTTGGTTTTTGGGCTGCTTGTAGAATACTCGAGAAGTCAATTTTCAACATCATCGGATAGATCATCAGCCAAATCAAAATTGCTACTGGGATCGAGACCTGAGCGTATTCAAATTTACTTAAAGTTTGGGGCACGGCCGGCAATAACTGACCCAAAGCTACTCCCGCCACAATACAAATGGCCACCCATAAAGTCAAATACTTCTCAAAAAAACCAATCCCTTGGCCCGAAGCTTCCTGCTTTAATTCGTTCTTACTCATCAATTTTCAACTCCTCTTAGCGAAAGATGGTTCCAATTAATCATCTTTACAACTTTTTTGATAATTCTTATGACCCCCGGAAAGGTTATATACTTTCCGAAAACCTTTATTGAGCAGAATATTTTGGGCGGCATTTCCGGTCACCCCTTTATTACAATAGGTAACCACTTCCACTTCTTTATCCAGCTCATCCAGCTTTTTTCTAATCTGCTCATGAGGTATATTGCGGGCGGTTGTAATATGAGCTTTTTCAAATTGTTCGCTAACTCGGGCGTCAATCAGATTAACCTCTTGGCCACTCTCAATTTTGGCTTTCAATTCCGCGGCGGTAATTAATTCTCGGTCGCGGTTCAGAGCATTATCCAGGATCATTCCCGTATAGGCCACTGGGTCTTTGGTGGTAGAAAAAGGCGGGGCATAGGCCAGATCCAAATGAAATAAATCGGCGACTTTCGTCCCCAGGGTTATGGCTGTGACCAGGACATCGATGCGCTTATCCACCCCGGCTTTGCCGACAATCTGCACTCCCAGGATGCGGCCGGTTGACCGCTCCGC
>JANQHU010000129.1 GCA_028282485.1 Bacillota bacterium | reverse complement strand
ACCGACGGTTTTTTAATAAATTATTAAAGCCAACTATTATTCAGTGAGGATTAGATTAATGAAAAAATTAAAGGCCATCATTTTTATAATTATAATAATTAGTCTTTTATTATTCTTCTTTAATCAAGGAGCAAATTGGTTAAACCAAACCAAAGTAACTGCTACCAACCAAAAGCAGCCAGTCCCCAAGAACTCATGCAATCTTCCGAAGATTACTCATTCCAATATTATGAAAATCAAGAGACATCCCCAAATTACCGAAATAAAACTAAAACCAGAGCAAAAAAATGTTTCCAAGCGATTGCAAAGTAAAAAGAGCATACTTAATATGCCCAAAGCTAACCCCCCCAAAAACGAAGATACTTTTAATTCTCCCAACACCAAACCAGTTTTTACTGTGGTCGATTTTGAAAACAGCCAATCAGCTCTTGCCAGTAATGCTAAATTAAAAAAAATTACTTTTATCTATACCCCTAATGAAGTCTACAAAATTTATTGTAACGAAAAAAAACTAACGGATATTCAATTACAACCAGGGGAAAAAATTCTTTTTTGCGCCGGAGGCGATCCCCAAAATCTAATGATCAAGCAAGCCCAGTTAACTTATAAGCAGCAGAAACAAACCCATGTTTATGTAAAACCATTAATCAAAAATTTAAAGACTAATTTAATTATTAATACTAATAAACACAGTTATCATTTAGAAATATATAGTAAACCTTGGCACAATGCCATTATTAACTGGAAATATCCCAAAGAAGAAATAAACTCTGCCTTACAAAAGCAAAGTAAAAAGCTTCCCGATATTGATTATGAGTTCAAACATCAACCTAGTAAATTTAATATTAAATACAAAATTTACACCGGCATTTTTAGTAAAAGAAAATATACTTGGGCTCCGTTAGCTGTTTTTGATGACGGCTATCAGACTTATTTAATGATGCCTCCGAAAATGATTGCAAAAGATCTCAAAAAACCACTATTATTTATTAAAGAACCCAATGGTTATAATATAATTGGCTATCGCATCATTAAAAATTATTACGTTATTGACCGTCTCTTTGAAAAAGCCCAGTTAAAAATGGGTAAAAAGGTAGTTCGGATTAAAAGAATCCACTAGTCAACAAAATAAAAGACACTTGCTAATAATTTCAAATCTTAGCGAGTGTCCCAAAGCGAAATACTTTCTTACATTAATACAAATATTTTTTATTCAATAATAACGGCGGAGTCTCTTGTTAATCACCTCGATTAGCTGATCAACTTCTGCCTTAGTGTTATATAATCCCAACGAAACTCTTGCCGTACTTTCTAAACCATAACGTTTTAATAAGGGTTGAGCGCAATGCCCCCCGGAACGAATGGCGATTCCTTCCCCATCTAGATAATGGGCCAAATCATCCGCCGTCATCCCGTTAATTACAAAAGAAAGCACACTAGTTTTGGCCGGAGCCGTCCCAATTAGTCGTAGGCCGGGTATTTGGGCTAAAGCTTTACTACAATAGAGAGTCAATTCTTGTTCATGCTGTTCAATATTTCCCAGACCTACTTGTTGTAAGTAATCAATCGCTGCTCCCAAACCAATGGCATCGGCAATATTTCCCGTTCCGGCTTCAAATTTATAGGGCAGTTCCTTATAAATAGTCTTTTCAAAATCAACCTTTTTGATCATATTTCCCCCGCCATGCCAGACGGGCATCTCTTCCAACAAAGCTTTTTTGCCGTACAGAACTCCGATACCAGTAGGGCCATAAAGCTTATGACCAGAAAAAGCATAAAAATCAGCATTTAATTCACTAACATTAACCGGGAAATGAGGGACTGCTTGCGCTCCATCAATTAAAACCGTCGCTCCATAATGATGAGCCATCTCGATCATCATCTTAATAGGATTAATGGTTCCTAGGACATTGGAAACTTGCGTCAAAGCTACTATTTTAGTACGGGCGGAAAGCATTTTCTCGTACTCAGTTAAGATTATTTCCCCTTGGTCGTTAATGGGTATCGGTCTAATAATAGCTCCGGTACTCTCCGTTATTAATTGCCAGGGAACAATATTGGAGTGATGTTCCATAGTGGTCAGTAAAATTTCATCACCGGGACTTAGTTTCATTCTCCCATGAGTCTGGGCCACTAAATTAATCGCTTCCGTAGTCCCCCGCAGAAAGATAATCTCCTCACTAGAGGCGGCCCCGATAAACTGTTGAACTTTTTGACGAGCTTTTTCATAAGCCGCAGTGGAG
>JANQHU010000106.1 GCA_028282485.1 Bacillota bacterium | reverse complement strand
TTTATTGAGAAACGGTTGGAACAAGCCAAAAATGATCTGGAAACAGCCGAACAGGAATTGAAACGGTATAAACAAGAGCAAAAAATTATTGACCCCAATGACGAAACCACGGCTCTAGTAAACAGTTTTTCCCAAATGGATAATTTAGCCGCTGAAAATAAGGTGAATATCGCCACAGCCAAGGCGCAATTGGAAAATGCCGAAGCCCAATTAAAAAATGAAAAGATTATTGCCGAAAGTCCGCTGATCTCTCAACATAAAGCCAAATTGTCCGATTTAGAAGTGAAATTAGTGGGTTTGTTAGAAAAATATACTACTAAGCATCCTGATGTCTTGGAAGTGCGGGCGGAGATCAAACAAGTCGAAGCCAGGTTAAACGAAGAGATTTCTCGAATTGTCAGTAATGAAGCTTCTTCCTCGGATCCGATTCGGCAACAGTTATTACAGTCCAAACTGCAAGCAGAAGCAAAGTTGAAAGCAGCTCTGGCCCAGGAAGCGGCTATTATGCAGATTCAGGAAGGGCGGGAAGCGGAGATTAAAGGCTTGCCTAGTAAAGAACTGGGTTTAGTCCAATTAATGCGGGAAACCTCGGTCGCTCAAGAAACCTACGTAATGTTATCCAAACGTTTCGAAGAAGCTCGCATCACTGAGATGATGCAGCCTATTGATGTGCAGGTGATTGATCAGGCTAAAGTACCGCGACTTCCCATCAAACCCAAAAAAGTGTTAACGGTGGTTCTGGCCGCCATTTTAGGAATCTTCTTAGGAAGCATTTTGGCTTTCATTCTAGAATATTTTGACCGACGGATTGCCAACCCTGATGATGTGCGAAAGTTTTTGGGGTTAACGGTTCTCGGCAGTATTCCCAGCCATTGTAAGCGGAAAAAGCGGAAGGCGACTGTCTTTGAAAATCAATTGATTGTGTATAAAAAACCGAACTCAACCATCTCGGAAGCTTATCGTTCACTGCGGACTAATATTCAATTTTCAAAAATCGATGGGGAATTAAAGACGCTGGCCATCACTAGTGCCGGACCTGGGGAAGGCAAGTCCACTACAGTTGCTAATGTAGCTATTTCTTTAGCCCAGTTAGGCAAAAGGGTGATTATTGTCGACTGTGATCTGCGGAACCCGATGCAGCATGTACTTTTCGGAAAAAAGAATCAGGGGCTCGGTGATGTCCTGGTCGAAAGTTGGGGGCTGACGGAGGTTATTCAGAGTACCGAAATTGGTAATCTTTCCCTCTTGGTTAGTGGCCGGGCTTTACCGAATACGGCTGATATTTTAGCCAGTAAAAAGATGCAAGAGATCATTACCTTTTTGAAAGTCCATTATGATTATGTGATTTTTGATACCCCTCCCACCATTGCGGTTACTGATGCTTGCATTTTAGGTAGTAGGTTGGATGGAATGCTCCTGTTAATTTCGGCCCAAACGGGTAAACCGGAAATGGTGCAGCTGGCCCAAGAATTGATTTTGAAAGCAAAAGTGCCCTTACTGGGAGCGATTTTGACTAATGTAGAGATTGAGAAAGAATATATGTACTATTATAATTACGAGACTCGGAGTCGGGCTTGAGATAGTTATGATTAAAGACGGGAGAATAAGAAGTTGAAATGTTTATTTGTTCATGATCATCGTTTTTATCGTGATAATGATGGGAAATATTATAGTCCTGGGAAATATCCTTATAAAGTATGGGAAAGATATTTGGAGCATTTTGAATCGTTAACTGTAATAGGTAGATGTAAAGAAATACCTGATATATCAAATTTAAAAGTGTCATTATCTAGTGGAGATAAAGTTGAATTTCAAACTTTACCCAATATAGCCGGAGTGAAAAATACTTTAAAAAATAGAAATAAAGCGAAACAAATGATTAGACAAGCAGTTGAAACATCTGATTGTATTATTGCTAGGTTACCAAGCTTGTTTGGTTTTATTGCTTGTCAGGAAGCTTTGAAACAAGGGAAACCCTGGGCGGTGGAAGTAGTGGCTTGTGCTTGGGATGGTTTTTGGAATCATAGCTTACAAGGAAAGATAATAGCTCCTCTGATGTTTCATAATACGAAACATTTTGTGGCTAAAGCCAGTCATGCCATCTATGTTACCAGGGAGTTTCTCCAACGGCGGTATCCGAATCGGCGCTATGCAGTGGGGTGTTCTGATGTAGAGCTGGCGGCTACCCCGACTTCGGTCTTAGAAAAACGGTTAGCCCGAATTGCAGCTCAAGAAAAACCGCTCAATTTTGGCATGATCGGTGACTTATCGGTTAAATATAAAGGGCATGACACGGCGCTCCAGGCCTTGGCTTTAATAAAAGATAAAATCCCTGATTTTCGTTTATTATGCTTGGGAGATGGGGATCAAACCAGAATCAAAAGCATTGCGAAAGAACTAGGTGTTACTGATAAAGTTGTCTTTTCCGGGGTTTTACCGGGAGGTGCCGCGGTTTTAAACTGGCTGGATCAGATTGATATATATCTGATGCCCAGTCAGCAAGAGGGCTTGCCGAGAGCTTTGGTAGAAGCCATGAGCCGGGCCTGTCCGGCAATAGGGGCGGCCACCGGGGGGATCCCGGAATTATTACCTCAGGAATGTATCCATCAAGCCAAAGACTATCCGGAATTAGCCCGTTTAATTGAGCAGCTGGTCAATGATTTAGAGTGGCGGCAGGAGTCTGCCCGGAAAAATTTTAGCCAGGCCCAAAACTTTGAAAAAGAGGGTTTGGATAAGAAACGAGCTGATTTTTGGCGTAATTTTGCCGCTTATTCGGCGGAATTTTATAAGGAAATAAAAAAATGAATCAAAATCAAAAACCAATCCGTATTTTACATATTGTCAGTTCCATGTGCCACGGGGGTGGCGTCCAAGCCTTAGTTTTGAATCTTTATCGTAATCTTGATCACAGCCAGGTGCAATTTGATTTTGTTTCCCATGATCAGATTCGTGATAATGAGGCGGAAGTAAATCGGTTAGGGGGACGAATTTTTTATCTGCCCAGTATGGGTAAATTAGGGATGCTGAAGTACTTACAGCGGTTGATTAAGCTTATTAAGGAAAACGGTCCCTATCACGGAGTGCATGCTCATACCATTTTTCAGTGTGGGATTGTGATGTTAGCGGCCAAAATAGCCGGAGTGCCAAAAAGGGTTTGTCATTCCCATAATACCTCTACGGGTCGTTCTGGAAATTTTTTCTTTGAACTCTCTTTTCCTTTTTTTAAGTTCTTGATGCGGCATTGTGCCACGAATTTTTTAGCCTGTGGAGTGGCTGCCGGTCGGTTTTTATATGGGGACCAAATGGTAGAGGCGGGTCGGGTATTGGTTTTACCTAATGCCATTGATCTCGAGCCGTATCGTTCCCTAACGGCAGCAGAGAATAATACTACCCGGGAGGCTTTACAAATTCCCGAAGACGCTTTAGTATTGGGACATGTGGGCCGTTTTGCCGAACAAAAGAATCATCGCTTTTTTATTCCTTTTATGGAAGAGTTACTAAAAAAGCATAAAAACACCTATTTGCTTTTAGTAGGTAATGGTGAATTAGAAACTGAAATCAAGCAACGTGTGCAAGAAGCCCATTTGGAAGGGCAGATTAGATTTTTAGGTCTCCGGCGGGATATTCCTCAGTTGTTGAATGCTTTTGATCTATTTGTACTACCCTCCCTTTTTGAAGGATTACCATTCACTCTAGTAGAAACCCAAGCCGCCGGATTGCCTTGTCTGGTTGCGGCGACGGTTACTAACGAAGTCGATGTAGGACTGGGCTTATTAAATTATGTGAAATTAGATGAAGATTTAGCCGAATGGGTTAACCAGATTCTGGCGGTACGGCAGATAGAGCGTCCCAGTTGGGAAGAGCGGGAAAAGCGGCTAAAAGAGCATAACTACGAGATCAGTGCTTCGGTAGCTCTGGTAATGAAGGTCTACGAGATTTAAAGTATTGAAGGGAATTTGGCAAAGTGAATGAAGTTTCGTTTTGGTTAAGTGTCTTATTTTATAGTTTCATAATCATTGCCACTACCGCGGTGGCGATAATCCCCAAAATGATTCCAGCTCATCGAGATAATGGGGTATCGCGGAGAGCCTTTTTTGCGGCTTCTTTAATAATCGCCTGGATTCCTGCGGCACTGCGTTACGGGATTGGAACTGATTATACTAATTATTTTTATGGTTATTACACCCGAACTTTAGGGGAATTTAGCTTTGGAGCAATCTTTGAAAAGCTGGAACCGGGTTATTACTTAATTAATATGCTGGTGAAGTATCTTTTTGGCTCTCCTCAGGTTGTTTTTGCCCTGGCGGCTTTAATTATGTTGATCTTTATTTACGTAGCTTTATATCGGCAGTATGATGAAATCAATATTGGCTTGGCTATTTTAATTTTTATGTCCCTTTTTTATTTTTCCTCTTACAATATTGTCCGACAATATATGGCAGTAGCCATTATTTTATTTGCTTACAAATACTTGATTGAGAAGAGTTTTTGGAAATATTTGATGTTAGTACTGTTGGCCACCTGTTTTCATGCTTCCGCCATCTTCGTTTTGCCTATCTATTTTGTGCTGCGTTATGAGAAACTTAAATTCTGGTCCATGGGTTTATTTATCGTAATTGCCGTGGTTATTTTTTCGCAGTATGATAATTTTTTGACCATCTTGGGCCAATACGATCAATTCCAGCGGTATGTTGGTTATAATTCGGTTTACCAGGTGGGGATTGGGCGGATTTTAGAAAGATTGCCGGTATTAGTCCCGGTCTTTTTCTTAAGGAAAAAATTAATTGCCCACAACCGGGCTAATGCTGTTTTTATTGATTTACTGATTATCGAGTTGTTTACAGCTTTATTTTCTTATGTGAATGTATCGGCTAATCGGATTT
>JANQHU010000084.1 GCA_028282485.1 Bacillota bacterium | reverse complement strand
ACCTTATCGGTTTACCAGACTTAAAATAAATTTATTAATAATCGTTAAAAAATTTATTTTTTTTATTTTTGTAGGTTTTTTAAATAAGTCACTACTACAATGGGGGCAATAATTCTGGGTGTAATTAATCACTCCTTGACAATCTGGGCATTTTTTCATAAATTCAGCTCCTTTTGAATTTGTTTAAATTAATAGTGCATTTCTATTATAGAATTAATGTTTTAAAAAATCAAGGGTTTTAATTAAAATATAAGTATAACTCAATAAAATGGTTTTTTTAATAAAATATTTATATATTGTCTAATTTTTTTTACCGTTGTAGAAAAGTAGTTATTATAGAATTAGTAGAAAGATAATGTTTTAAAAATTATCAACATACTCTGCTAAACAAATTAGAAATAACAAAATTTTTTTTAAATCAATTGTAAATACAAGCAAAATATGGTATATTTTACTGAGCTACTTACAACTTTATATTGTTCAGATATAAATTATAATATAAACTTAAACTTTTAAAGAAAAGGAGTTGCTTTATGGAAATAAATAAGTTGAATTGTAAATTTTTCAAACCGCTTCCATGGACAACTAAAGTCACATTTAACGGAAAGGATGATAAAAAGAAGGTTTCTAAAAAAAGTGGTCATGGGAACCCTTCCGCACCGCTAATCAATAACCCTTCTGCTAGAGCTCAACCTTCTGCAGCCCATTATCGTGCCCAGTATAGTCCTTATCTTGGGTCAGAGTCTGAGGAAAGAATGATAATTACTCCCAATAACTATTTTAATTTTATTAAGTTCAATGATGATGAGATTCGAAAGCTAATTAAGTCCGGCGAACGAGCTAAAAGAGATTATCGCAGCAATGCTCAATTTAGGGAAAACATTTTTCAGCAATTGTTAGATTTAACTCGAGTTAACCGGGGAAAAAATCAGACCAGTTATTCTAAAGGCGAGATACACCAGAGTGAAGTTGATTTTTTTATCACATATGTAAGTCTATTAGCTTATTTAATGAGTTATCGGGGTAATCCTAATTTGCAAAAGTCATTACAAGAAGTTCCTGCAATTATCACCGATGCTGCAGTCTATTTTTTTTGTAACCAAAATAGATTTGATGCAACAGATATTGATAGTCAAGCAAAATTAGCTAATGCTTTTAGCAAAATAAATAATAAAAAATGTGAAAGAGCAACTGCCAAGATTGCTAGTTTTTTGACTCCGGATCAGGTGAAAAAATTAAATGTCATTAATATTGCCAAGTTTACAAACGTGTTTAGCAAATTTCCTTACAATAATGATTGTCAAAAAGCAATTATAATGCTCGCTAAGCAAGTGTCCGCATTAGCTGCTAATTCGGATCCTCGGCACAATTTATTCGGTTTTATTCCTCAGGGTATTGCTAATTTGGTAAATGGGTTCAGTAAATTTCCCCAGCAAAATGAGTGTCAAGAGGCGATTGATTTATTAGCTAAACATGTAAGTTGTTTAGCTGATGTTCCGGATCCCCAGCACAATTTATTCGGTTTTACTTCGCAAGGAATTGCCAATTTGGTTAATGGATTCAGTAAGTTTTCACAAAACAGTAGGTGTCAAAGTGCAATTATTATACTAGCCAAGCATATGAAAGATTTAGCAAACCTGCAGGATCCTCAGAAAAACTTATTTAGTTTTAATTCCCAAGAATTTGCAAACCTGGTCAATGGCTTTAGTAAATTAGTAGAAGACCAGGATTGTCAAACTGTTATTATTAGGTTGGCCAGACATATACCAGTATTAGCTGCCGACCAGGATCGCAAGAAAAGGCTAACTAACTTTATCCCTCAAGGCATCACGAACCTGGTGAATGGTTTTAGCAAACTAGTTGAGAATCAGGATTGTCAAATTGCCATTCCGATATTGGCTAGACATGTCTCGTGTTTAGCTGCTAACAAAGATTCCCGGAAAAATTTAAATAGTTTTAATTCCCAAGATTTTGCGAACCTGGTGAATGGTTTTAGCAAACTGGTTGAGGACCCGGCTTGCCAAGCTGTTATTCCTATAATGGCTAGACATGTCTCGCCTTTAATTGCTAACAATAAATTTCAAAAAGTTACAGACAATTCTCTAATGCAACATCTCGCAAACTTGGTTAATGGTTTTAGCAAATTAGTAGAAAATCAAGATTGTCAAACCGCTATTTGGACAGTTGCCAAGTATATAAATGGAAATAAGCAAAAAACATTAGAGGAATTCACTTTTCAACCAACGGCGAACCTAGTCAATGGCTTTAGCAAATATTTGGAAAAGGCCGATTGCGGGAAAGCAGTCTGTTTTTTGGCAGAACAGGTAATTAATCTTTTTAGCGCTTCCAATAAAGAAGAGCTTTTAAAAGAAATTAAGCACCAAGAGGTAACCAATCTGGTTAACGGTTTTAGTAAGTTTCCGGAAAAAAACATTTGTCAAACGGCAGTCTTCTTATTGGCGGAGCATGTGGCTAGTATATTTAATAACTCAGTTCCAGAACAAAATCCAATTAAATTTAGTGGCCAAGATCTGGGTAGCTTGGTCAATGGTTTTAGCAAATTTCCAGAAACATCTAGTTGTCAAATTGCGGTCTCCTTATTGGCGGAACATGTGGCTAGTTTATTGAATAACCCGGTTCCAGAGCAAAATCCGATTAAATTTAATGGCCAAGATCTGGGTAACTTGGTCAACGGTTTTAGCAAATTTCCAGAAAGCGTCAGTTGTCGAACAGCAATTTTTTGTTTAGCAAAGAAGGTTAACGAAATAGTTGGCAACCATGATCCCGAAAAAAATTTAATTACTTTAAATATTCAGGATATGGTCCATCTTGTTAATGGATTTAGTAAATGTTTAGAGAATGCGGATTGTCAAACCGCCGTTTCATTAATAGCGAAGCAGATAGTTGTTTTAGCCAAGAATCCTGATCCCAAGAAAAATCTAGCCAGTTTTAATTCACACCAACTTGCCAACCTAGTGAACGGCTTTAGCAAACTTCCGGACATAGTTAGTTGTCAAACCGTGATTTCGTTAATGGCAAAGCATGTTTCTTGTCTCGCGGCAGATCCTGCTTCCCAGAATATAATATCTAGTTACGGTTCTCAAGCAATTTCCAATTTGGCCAACGGTTTTAATAAATTTCCGGACGACCGCCACTGTAAAGCTGCTTGTGCTGCTATGGCCCGAGAAGTTTTAGCTGCAGAAGACTTAAATAAGCGTTTTGAAATGGTCTCTTTTCCCATGTTATTAAATGCTTTTGGAAAATGGGACGAAGACCTTTTTATTGATGCTAGTGCTAAAATAACCTATCATTTAAACACACAAACTAATTGGTTGGACCAAGCGGGATTCAAAAATATGGCAATGGTAGTTAATTCTCTGAGTCGTTTGGAAAAGAGAATGAGTGAGGAACAAAAAAACGAAGTAAACGTTTTGTTAAAACAGATTGCCATTCACTTGTTGACTAATCAGGCTAAAGTTCAAAAAAGTAGCCTGATCTCTTTAGGAATGCTCCTCAAAGGTTTTTTTAAATTAGGGTTACAGGAAGATGAGGCAGTCAAACAGCTAAGTTTTAGTTGCTTGGCCCAAATCCAAGAGTTAACTCGTTCTGATCAATTGAAACAGGAAAATTTAGAAACAGTTGGCAATCTTTGTATTGCTTTGTTGCCGTTTTTTCATTCCTTCCAATTGCGAGAGCAGCGGGGTGAAGCGCTGGATTTATTGGTTAATAAACTGAACCCGATTGTTCAGCAAAAGTTGAAAGCGTATCATCAAGCTCAAACTAGTTCTAATCCCCAACAAGTGGCTGTGGCCAATGCTTGTCAAACCCGTAATCCGGCCCTTTCCATTTATCAAATACTGAAGACTTACGCGGGAGTAGTTGAACACTGGACTTCGGCTAATGTGCGGGGAGAGCGGAAAAGGCGGTTGAAAGCCAAACGCCAGGAATTGGAGAACTGGCTCAAACAGGTTTACCGGGATTCTGAAGCGTTAATTACCAATGATTTGAGCAAATATAGCTGGGATTTAATTGCTGAGTTAGAAGCAGAAAATCCTACCAAGATTCTGGATGAGTTTATTATTAAACATCAAGCAGAGATTATTGCCCAGAATTCTCCTACCTTTTTTGATTATCACCAGGTTTTTGCCGAGCTTAATAAAGAACCGGATCTTCCTCCGGCAGGGAAAGGATTAACCACAGTTTCGGATTATAATTTAAAAGGCAAACAGCTAGGGACAGGAAACAAGCGCTATTCCATCTTGGGACGGTTAACCGGAGAAAAATTACCCGTCGCCATGATAGCTTTACCTGGACACCTTAGCAAATACATGTTGGGCCGAACCGTGAAGATAAACCAGACACCATATCGGTTCGATTTATTCGGTGGTAATCAGATGAAGGCCAAAAGAAAGTCTTTAAAGGACTTAACCCATGAGTCGGCATCTCCCGGGAAGATAGAAGAAACTGAGCAAAAGGATCAACCTTTCCCCACCGAAGCGCAAGCCCCTTACGGTAAATTAGTGGCTTTACCCTTAGCGGAGACCACACCCCGAAGCTCTTTTGCTAGTCTAATCAAAGATCTCTTTCCTAATGAAGAAAGTTTCTTTTATTTTCCGCGAATGTTAATGAGTTCGATTCTGGAAATCCCCGGTGTCGAACATCCGGCCGGGCATGTTTTGGAAGGAAGGTTTCAGCTAGGTTGGTTGCCAGATCGGCCCGCCAACCAAGCCCATAGCTTTCAGATAAAAGATAAAAACGGCTATCCCATTGAGCTCCGCCCTCACGATGGTTGTGGTTTTATTAAGGAGTCGTTAGCCCAAAAAATGCCAGCTTACC
>JANQHU010000235.1 GCA_028282485.1 Bacillota bacterium | reverse complement strand
CCGCAACCATGCTTACAGCGCTGCAAGAGATTGCCGCCACCCGGTATACCTTTGGGACTAAAGGCAGTTTGAGCGGGGGATTACTCCGGCCACCCATGCCAGCGACTCAAATGAACCGACGTTTATTTAACCGATTATGTGACGTGGCTGATGATCTGGGGATCCCCTTAGGAATGGCCGAATCCGGCGGGGGCTCTGATGCCAACTTTGCTGCGGCCCTGAAGGTTCCCACCATGGACGGCTTGGGCCCAGTGGGAGGCGGGCATCACTCAGAGCAGGAATTTATGGTGATTAGTAGCCTCTTCCAACGAATTGATCTGCTGGCCGAGTTTTTAAAACGTTAAAAGATTTTCTTTTTAACATTAAAAAACCTTTAAATTATTGAGAATTTGTGATACATTATATTGGATGAGCAGAATAAATTTAAATTAAAGTATCAAATTTACATATTTAAGGGAAATTCAGAATTTACCTTAATTTAACCAGAAGTATTTTCAGAAATAAAAAAGCCGGAGCAGCCTGCCCAGCAGTTTGCTTCATGGGGCTATTCTTCAAAGGGGGTGCCAAGGGGTAGAGGTTTTAGGTAGTTAAAGAACTGGTAGTTTATAAACAAAAAAAGGGGGACTTTGCAAGTGGTTTCAAATCAAGTAGTTGAATATTTATTTTACTTAGTACCACTAGGCTCATTAATTGCCTTAGGTTATGCCTTGTATTTGTATATGTTTATCAGTAAGCAAGAACC
Source organism: Bacillota bacterium (assembly GCA_028282485.1). Classification (GTDB taxonomy): domain Bacteria; phylum Bacillota; class UBA4882; order UBA8346; family UBA8346; genus JANQHU01. The sequence goes on along the minus strand of JANQHU010000235.1, from coordinate 7,459 downwards.
GGGTAACGAACGCATGCAAGAACTTTCCGCCGCTGTTCGAGAAGGGGCGAAAGCCTTTTTAAGCCGTCAGTATAAAGGGGTAACCATCTTCTTTGCGGTGATGTTTGTGATTTTAACCATTATTTCTTTTTTAGGTTATTTACCCCGGATTGTACCTTTAGCCTTTATTACCGGTGGTTTTTTCTCGGCTTTAGCCGGCTTTTTCGGGATGATGACTGCCACCAAATCCAATGCTCGGACGGCTTGGGCGGCTAGTAAAAGCTTGAATTCGGGCCTCCAAGTCGCTTTTAAAAGCGGTGCCGTCATGGGCTTGGTTGTGGTTGGTTTGGGACTCTTCGATCTTAGTGTTTGGTTTTTAATCTTAAAATATGCAATGAATGCGTCCATTGATGTAATTACCGCCACCATGTTAAACTTTGGGATGGGTGCCAGCGCTATGGCCCTTTTTGCCAGAGTGGGCGGCGGCATCTTTACCAAAGCCGCCGATGTGGGAGCGGACTTAGTTGGTAAAGTAGAAGCCGGGATTCCGGAAGATGATCCCCGCAATCCGGCAGTTATTGCCGATAACGTCGGGGATAACGTGGGAGACGTGGCCGGAATGGGCGCGGATCTCTATGAATCTTATGTAGGCTCCATTGTGGCCACCTCCGCTTTAGCGGTTGCGGCTGGTTTAGGCTTCCGGGGAGTCATGATTCCGATGATTATGGCTTTTATGGGAGTCTTAGCTTCAATTATTGGTAGTTGGTTTGTACGTTCCGAAGAAAAAGCGGAGCAAAAAGTGCTGCTAGGCGCTTTACGCAAAGGCGTCTTTACTAGTGCGGGGATTGTGGCTATTGCCGCTTATCCGATTATTGGTTATATCCTAGGTTGGGATAAGATTGGGGTTTATGGTTCCGTCTTAGCCGGATTGATTGCCGGGGTAATTATTGGGGTGCTCACCGAGTATTATACTTCCGGTACCTATAAGCCCACCCAAAAAGTAGCCGACAATGCTACCACGGGTCCGGCCACCATTATCATTAGCGGGTTGGCTGTGGGGATGCTCTCCACCTTTTTGCCGGTTTTAGTAATTGCTATTGCTATTTTGATTAGTTATTATTCCGCTGGGGGCGGCGATTTTGGTATGGGTTTATACGGGATTGCCATCTCCGCCGTAGGGATGCTCTCTACTTTAGGAATTACTCTAGCCACTGATGCTTACGGCCCGGTGGCCGATAATGCCGGGGGAATCGCCGAGATGTCCGGGTTGGGGGAAGAAGTACGCAAACGCACCGACGCCTTGGATTCTTTAGGAAACACTACCGCGGCTACCGGAAAAGGTTTTGCCATTGGTTCCGCCGCTTTAACGGCCCTGGCCTTAATCGTTTCCTTTACCGAAAAAGTGGAGTTTTTAAGTAAAGAAAAGATTGCCGAGCTCACCAAAATGGGGGAAGCCATCCCTGAATGGTTAGAAAGAGCCCGAGCTATTAACCATCATTTAGATATCACCGATCCGCCAGTTTTGATTGGCTTATTAATCGGGGCCATGCTGCCTTATCTCTTCTGCTCGATGACCATGCAGGCAGTGGGTCGCGCCGCGCAAAGTATTGTCTTGGAAGTACGGCGCCAATTTCGGGAGATTACTGGTTTGATGGAAGGAAAAGCCAAACCGGAGTATGCCAAGTGTGTTGATCTCTGTACCCGAGCCGCCCAAAGTGAAATGATTCTGCCAGCGATTACCGCGATCTTAGCTCCGGTAGTCGTAGGCTTAGTAGTAGGAATTCGGGGGGTCTCCGGGCTCCTGGCCGGAACCACCGTTTCCGGGTTTGTCTTAGCGGTAATGATGGCTAATGCTGGTGGTAGCTGGGATAATGCCAAAAAGTTTATTGAAGAAGGCCACCACGGCGGGAAGGGTTCTGATCCCCATAAAGCCGCCGTAGTGGGAGACACCGTCGGGGATCCCTTTAAGGATACCTCCGGACCTTCTTTAAACATTTTAATTAAATTAACCTCCATGGTTTCGGTGGTCTTTGCATCGTTTATTATGTTAAATGCCTTCTTTAAATAGTTAAGATCCTTTGAAGGAATTTTTGACAAAGTCTTTTTAGAGAGGCCCGGGTATCCTATCCGGGCTTTTCTTGCAAAACTAAATTCAGGAAAGGAGTTTTTAAGAAGAAAATGGCTGAACATCATGTTGCAATTCCGGCTTTTTTTTATTTTCCCTTTGGGCTGCTGCTGTTATTAATTGCTACCATGCCTCTGGTAGCCCATCATTTTTGGGAGAGTAATAGAAACAAAGCCATTATTACGGCGATCGTTAGCTTACCCGTCTTTATTTATTTGGTCCTTTATCTCCCTAAAGAATTGTTACATTCTTTTGAGGAGTATATCTCCTTTATTATGTTATTAGCCTCGTTATATCTGATTTCCGGGGGCATTTTAATTAAAGGGGATCTGCGGGCCACCCCCCGTACTAACACTATTATTCTACTCATCGGAGGGGTTTTGGCCAATTTTATTGGGACTACCGGGGCCAGTATGGTACTGATCCGCCCCCTGCTTTCTACCATCAGTGAGCGGAAACACGTGACCCATATTATCGTCTTTTTTATTTTTATTGTTTCTAATGTAGGCGGGACCTTGACTCCCTTAGGAGACCCGCCCCTCTATCTGGGTTACTTAAGAGGCGTTCCCTTTACCTGGACTTTTAGTCTCTTCTTCCAATGGCTGACCGTTCTGGTAGCCTTACTGGTCATCTTTTATTTGTGGGACTCCAAGGCTTATCGCAAGGAAGAAGTAGCCGATGTAGTGCGGGATGCTACCCAGCAACGGGGAATCACTATTGATGGCAAGTTGAATTTTCTCTTTTTAGGAATGGTGGTCTTACTTATCTTCTTTCAGACCCCAGCTCCTTACCGGGAGATTGGCATGGCGCTACTCATGGGGCTCTCTTGGTTGTTCACGAAAAAAGAATTACGCCGGGAGAATAAGTTTACTTTTTACCCCATTTCCGAAGTGGCCATCTTATTTGCCGGGATCTTTGTGACCATGGTGCCTTTGTTACTGCTTTTAGAGGAACAAGGGGCCTCCTTTGGGATTACTAAGCCTTGGCAGTTCTTCTGGTTTACCGGAATTTTGAGCTCCTTCTTGGATAATGCGCCCACTTATTTAACCTTTACTTCCCTAGCGGAGAGTGTCACCAGTACTTTAGGGGCGGGAGGTTTTGAGATTGTGCCCGGTATTAATGTGCGGGCTGATCTACTGGCCGCTATCAGTTGTGGGGCCGTCTTTATGGGAGCCAATACCTATATTGGTAATGGCCCGAATTTTATGATCAAAGCCATTGCCGAAGAACAAGGCTTTAAAGTACCCCAATTTTTTGGGTACATGGCCTATTCCACGGCTGTCTTGATTCCCCTGTACTTCATCGTGACCTTGATTTTCTTTAGATGAGGTTTAGAAGTTAAAAAAAGTGACTACCTTATACTTTTACGGCCTTGCCAAGTGAAAAATGGCAAGGTTTTTTGTCATGAAGCCTTTTGCGGAAACATATCCTTTAAGGTGACAAAATCCTGAAGGTAAGGTAGGTTCATGGCATGCTGAAAGCAGATTCAATTTTAAAAGGGACTGCCCTCCTGACTCTGGCCGGGTTGGTGGTAAAAATATTAGGAGCCGTTTACCGGATTCCCTTGGCTCGGTTGATTGGCGCCGAAGGAATCGGCCTCTACCAGATGGCTTATCCTATTTATTTGATTTTCTTATCCTTTTCTAACGCAGGGATTCCCATCGCCGTCTCCCGCTTGGTGGCTGAGCAGGTGGCTTGTCATAATCCGGAGGCGGTCCAAAAAACTTTTCGGGCGGCCTTAGTAATGACTTTCTGCCTGGGACTGGCGGGAGCCTTAGGCATGGCGGGAATGGCCCAGTGGTTAGCCACTCATGTTTTAGCCGACTCCCGAGCAGTCTATACCATGTGGGCCTTAGCTCCAGCGATTTTTTTCATGAGCCTAATGGCTGCTTTGCGGGGCTTTTTTCAGGGTTGGCAACAGATGTGGCCCAGTGCCTTCTCCCAGGTAGTCGAACAGATCGTGAGGGTAGCCGTGGCCTTGATTTTAGCGGTTATGCTCCTGGCCGACGGCTTAGAGCATGCCGCTGCCGGAGCCGCTTTTGGCGGAACGGCCGGAGCTCTGGCGGGTTTGGTTTATTTGATTATTATTTATTGGCAGAAGTTTCGCTCCGGAGCTAAAGCCTCTCAAACTCGAAGTAAATATGTAGAAAGCTATCGCCAGATTCTTGGTAAATTAGTGCGTTTTGCCCTGCCGGTCTCGGTAGCCTTGGTTTTAATGCCTCTCTTACAAACCCTGGATACGGTAATTCTCCCCGGGCGGTTGCAGGCAATTGGCTATACTATTAACCAGGCTACGGCTCAGTTAGGCGTTTTAGGCAACTCCTGGGCGGTGGTTTATTTGCCACTGATTGTGACTTCGGCCATTGCTGCTAATCTGGTCCCGGCTTTGGCTGGCAGCAAAGCCCGGCACGGAGAAGCCGGGTTAGCGGCCACTATTTCCGAGGGCTTGCGTTGGGCAGTGCTTTATTTGTTACCCGTAGCCATAGTAGTCGGGTTATTTGGGAAAACAATATATCGGATTATTTATGGAGAAGGGGGAATTAGTATTTTAGTCTGGTTTGCCCCAGCCGTCTTTTTTCTCGGTTTTCAACAAGTAACGGCCAGTGTCTTGCAAGGTTTAGGCAAACCCAATCTACCCTTGATCAACTTTACCTTAGGAGCTCTGTTAAAGATTCTGGTCACGGTAGTCGCCGTGGGCTGTCCGGGCCTTAATCTGGCGGGAGCCGCCCTGGGGACTACGGCGGGAGCAGGGGCCACTGCTTTGCTAAACTATCTGGCGATCAAACGTCAAGCCCCGGTGCGCCTATCTTTTAAAAAAGCGGCGGGGCTGGGCGCCTTGGGAATGCTCCTGGCAGGTTGGTATTTGAGCAGGATCTGCCCTCTCGCCCCTCTGGGGGAATTTCTGCTGGTGAGTAGTCTCGCTCTGGGAATTTATTTGGTAATCTTACGGTTATTAGGAGGAATTTCCCCGGCGGATCTCGAAAAGATCAAAAGTTTAAAACGAAGGAGTAAGGGAAAATAAAATGAATCAGACAGATAAATTAGCCGCCACCACGGCGTTAACGCGATTAATGGAGATCATGGCCACTTTACGAGGGGAGAATGGTTGTCCCTGGGATCGGGAGCAGACTCATGCCAGCCTGCGCCCTTGTGTCATTGAGGAGGCCTACGAAGTAGTGGAGGCCATTGACCTAAACCGGATGGACAAGCTCCGGGAAGAGCTGGGAGATTTACTGCTGCAAGTAGTCTTTCATGGGCAATTAGCTGCCGAGCGCAGTGAGTTCGGGATGGCCGAAATTATCGAAGGAATTGCGGCCAAACTTGAGCGCCGCCATCCCCATGTCTTTGGGGATTTGCAAGTTCAGAGCGTCTCCGGAGTAATCGAAAATTGGGAGAAGATTAAAAAGAGCGAAGCTCCCGAAGAACGCAAGTCAGCCCTTGATGGGGTTCCCCCGGAGTTACCCGCCTTAATGCGAGCCGCCAAACTCCAGTCCAAAGCCGCCAAGGTGGGCTTTGATTGGCCTGATTTAGCCGGTCCCTTGGCCAAAATCCAAGAAGAATTGGCCGAGTTTACAGAAGTTCTGGCCCAGGAAGAAGCGCCGCCCCCTAAAGACAGCCCGGAGTGGCAAAGATTAGAGGATGAGTTTGGCGATCTCTTATTTGCCTTAGTCAACGCCGGACGCTTCTTAAAAATTAATTCCGAACTAGCCCTGCGCCGTACTATCCAAAAGTTTACCGCGCGGTTTCATTATATGGAGCAGGAAGCCTTGCGAACCGCTCAAAACTTCAAAGAAATGCCTTTAGCCGAAAAAGAGCACCTCTGGCAAGCAGCAAAGGAAAAAAGGAAATAATTTGTAAATGTTAAAATTGACTAAAAGGGAAAAAAGAGGTAAAATAGAAGTAAAGAGAACAAAGAAACTTAGACTAACATTCTGGTCGAAAAATAATCCGGCCAAGGGGGTGGGTTTGATGATTCAGAGTGGTAAAAATAAAAACACATCATCGGAATTGAAAGATGCAAATACTATTTCGAAGAATTTGTCCTCAAATAAAAATCAAGAAGGTTTTTTTAGTAAAGGTTTGGTTGGTGATAACTGGAGTAAGCATCTCTTAAATAAATCTATTGAAAAGATAATAAACGTTAATGATTATTTAAATGTGGTTTATGGAAATGTGCAAACTGTTATTACCAATACTTATAATGAATTATCTAAGAACTTATTACAAAAATCACCTTCTGCTGAAATTAGTCAGAATGTTTCTATTATTTTTAAGGATTTGGAACAAACTTTTAATAAATTACAAAGAGAATTTAGTAGTTTAACTCGTATGGCTAAAAGAATTGATTCGATCAATTTCAAACAAAGTAGTAAAGGTTATATGAATAGTTTAGCTAAAATTGAAAAGGATTTAAATAATTTTCTTAAATTATTCCTCCCAAAGTTAAAGGTTGAGTTAGATAATTTGAGTAAAAGCAAGTTGCAATTAGAAGATAAATTAGCTAATTCAAAAAGTAATTTTTTCAGTGATTTAATTGAAAGCACCAAACAATTTGTAAGTGCTTTGTTAGCAAAAGATTATCAAATGAATAATAAAGTAATTCAACTGGGAAATAAAATAGAACAAGTTACACAAGAACAGAATTTGTTGCAAACTATCCAAAAAGAAACGGAGCAGTTAGTAAACGCTTTTATAGAAGCGATTGAAAAGTTAACATTAACGAAAGAAGATAAAGCTACTGTTGAGTCGCCACAGGACGATAATAATGTATTAAACTTAAATTCTAATGTTGTTTCTATAAGTGAACATTTGAAAAAAAATGAAAATAAAAAAAGTTATGCTTAGCAAAAATATTAATTAGATCAACAGAAAATATAATCCAATTCAAAAATCCGCAGAAAGAACTTTTCTAAAAAGCTTTTTCTCCGGGTTTTTATTTTTTGCAGCTTATGAAAAAAATATTTAAATCGTGTTGTTTTTTATAAAATTTTCATATAACCAAGCAGCTAACTCATCAATATAATCATCCCTTTTATCTTCTGGCACTTTTGTGGAGGCCACATGCATTGTTTTAGCATAGCCAGCTTGTTCAGGAATTTGATCAATGTATCCATTAATTTTTAAGAAAACGATGGCACTTTGTATCCCGATTCGTTTATTACCGTCAGTAAAACAATGGCCTTTAATAAAAAAATACATCAGCATGGCTGCTTTTTGAAATAAGGACGGGTATTTATCAAAGCCAAAATGTGGAAATTGTTGGGCTAAAATACTTTCAATTTTATCCCTAATGAAAATATAGCAGCCATTACCAAGGCCGCCGCTTTCTTCAATAATTTTTTGATGTATTGTAAT
>JANQHU010000001.1 GCA_028282485.1 Bacillota bacterium | reverse complement strand
ATTTTGAGATAAGAGCGTTGCCTCTAACTGAAGTGGTTCCCCCTTTTGCAGGCCCTCCGCCCGTAGATGAAACATTGTGAAATTATCAGTCTTTTTTTCACTGTACTCTTCTATTAAACTCTGAGCTGAGGCCATTTTTTCTTCGGTGGTCTTATATTGTTGCAAAGCCTTAATCATCATAAAGGAGTTCAATAACTTTTTATTTTGATAAGTATTATAAAAGTAAGCAGCTTTAATTCCTTGCTGTTTGGCCATTTGTGCAAATTCTTTAATTAAAATTGGATAAGTAGCTAATTTTCCCGCTGGTTCCGGGAGGGAGTAGACACAATGAAATTTTCCTTCAATTTTTTGGGGCTGCCCCTTTTTACAGTAAGTCATCCCCATGCCGGTATCTTCTTCAATACTGCAGACAATATCGTAGGCGGCATTTAAGGAAAAACTACCTTGGCCCGCAAAAAATACTTCTAATAAATCCAGCTCGTCAAAAAATTTTTGTGCCACGTAGGCCGGAAATATTTCTGATAAGCCGGGGTAAACCCCGGCTGAAATTACAAAGATCCGTTTTTTTGCCTCAATTTCCACTCTTTTTTGGCTAATTTGCTGATACAAGGCTTCATCGCCGGAAACATCGACATAATGAGCTTCCTGCTCCAACGCGGCCCTAGCCACTCGATGGGTAATTTGTTTGGCAGGACCGGCGCAATTCAAAACTAGATCGCATTTCCCGCAAAAGTCATTCAGCTGCTCCCTGTTATAAAGATCTACCTGGGCGTAGTTCAAACGTGAACTTGGAGCGCCAAAAATCTTTTGTCCTTTCTCCAGATCACGACTACCTAAAAGAAGATTGTACCCGGGAAACGACAACAAGGTATGAACTGCCTCTCTCCCAACGGTCCCGGTACCTCCTAGCATACCGATAGTTTTCTGAGTCAATTTTTCACCCCCTACTAAATCAATCCAACTTCATAAGCTTCTGCAACTGGCTGAGTTGCTGCTGCTTTCGTCTCAATTAGTTGGGCCAAGCTTTCAATATGAGTAGCCTCAAAAAATTCTTGTAAAGAAATTTCGACGGCGAATTCTTCTTTAATCAGATTAACACACTGAATCCCTCGTAAGGAATCTCCACCCAATTCAAAGAAACTATTATTAATCCCAAATTGCTGCGTTCCCAAGAGATCTTGCCAAATATTTGTAAGTTTTGTTTGAAGCAGCGTTACCGGAGCAATGGTTTCCTTTTTAGTTGCAATCTGTTGGTCACGGCTCAGTTCCGCCAGGGCTTTGCGGTCTATCTTCCCATTAGCTGAAAGGGGGAGTGTCTCCATAACCAAATGCTTAGCTGGTACCATATATTCCGGTAGTTTTTCACTCATTACGGCTGCTAATTTTTCGGAGTTAAAAACCGCAACAGCTCCCGGTGCTTGAGCCACTATTAAATGTTCACCCAAAACCTCCGCCGGGCTACCAGCTTCCGGAAAATAGCAACTTTCCAAAAAACCGGATTTTGCTAAAGCAACCTGCCACTCTTCGGCTGAGATGAGCGGCAAATAATCTTTTTGTCGTTCATCCTCCAGCTGGCGAAACCCATCCTCAAAGAAAGCCACCGTAGTCAGCATTAAGCGGCGGTTTCGGGTTGATTCGACAAATAAAAGTAAGCCCCCCGGCGCCAACAATTTTCTCAAATAAACCAGGGTCTTGGTCAGATTACGACTGCGATGTAGGGTATTATCGGCAATAATGACCTGAAAAGAATGGGCTTCATACCCCTGCTGGAAGGGGTTTTTATTCATATCAAATAAACCGAATTCTAACCGATTATTCTCCCCTAATTTCTGCTTCACCTGATCAGTAAAAAAGGCCGACTCATCCACGTAAAGGTAATGGCCCTGCTCCTCTGGTAAGAGAGCTACTAAGCTTTTAGTCAAACTCCCCACCCTGGTCCCTATTTCTAAAACTCTTACATCTTGATCAGGGGAAAAGTTGTCGAAAATTTCTTTGCAGACTGCTTGAGAAAGTTGCAAATAGTAATCCTTAGTAAGATTAAACCGACTTAAAACCCGGGGTGTCAAAAAAGAGTCTTCTTTAAGATAAAGGGCCAGAGGATCCATCTCTCCTCTAAGCAAATCCTGATATAGCCAACTATCCCGTTGGAAAAATCCAGCCAGTGCTTCTGCTTCTATCTTTAAATGGCAGGTTAGTCTGGCTAACAGTTCCGATAGATTTTTATCAATCAGCCCTTCATTTAAGGCAACCGAACTGATATAAAAATCCTGGTCATTTTTCACGAGCATTCCCTCATCCGTCAGCACCTGAAGCCAGTGGCGTATCAAAATCTGGTATCGCGCCTCTATTTGAAAGCGTTCCATTAAGCTTTCTAGGGAATAACGTTCCCCAACCTGGGTAAAGAGACCCAGCTGGGCAAATGTCTGACAAATGTATTTTAAACTTAACCCCTCAGTATATTCCATATAAATGGAAAGATCCTGACAAGCAAAGGTAGTAAGCAGCTGTCTGGATTGAAGTTGCCCCACCTGTTTAATTGATTCTAATTCGCCTGCGCAAAGCTCCGGATCTTTTTGCTTAATTTCCAAAAAGTCCCCGCCTTGCTCTGGTTCGGGTACCACATAAGCTAATAGCTGCTTCTCTTTTGCTTCTGATACTAGCACCACGGCATCTTTGACTCCCCTTTGCTGTTTTAGGGCAGCTTCAATCTCCCCTAATTCGATCCGATGTCCTCTAATTTTTACTTGAAAATCTTCCCGGCCCAAAAATTCAATATTTCCATCGGGTAAATAGCGCCCTAAATCTCCAGTAGCATAGAGTCGTTCTCCGGTGGACGGATGGGCCGGAAACCGCTCCTTGGTTTTGGCTTCATCCTTCCAATAACCTTTGGCAAGACCAAGGCCGCTTATATAAAGTTGACCGGGGACCCAAACGGGACAATCTCCCCCAGACTCATTAAGGATATGATACTGCTGATTAACTAAAGGGCGACCATAAGGAATACTCTTCCAACTTTTTTCAATTTCCCCAATTGCGTAATAATTTGACCAGATAGAAGCCTCCGTAGCTCCTCCCAAACCAATTACCTCCGCTTTAGAAAAATGTGCCTTAACCTGATCGGGTAATTCTAAAGGAATCCAGTCACCACTAAGCAGCACTAAGCGTAACGACTGGGGCAGCTCCTCATCTCGAGCCGAGACATATTCAATCAGCATTTGCATTAAGGTCGGTACAGTATTCCAGACGGTTACTTGCTCCTGTTTCATCAATTCTAACCAATGGGCGGGATCTTTTGTTTGGTCCGGGTTCGGCATTACAATCCCGGCCCCGGCGGTGAGCATTCCAAAGATATCATAGACTGAAAGATCAAAATTCAAATTGGAAAGTGCTAAAACCCGATCCTGTGGTCCAACGGAAAAACGCTGGTTAATATCTAAAATCGTATTAACCGCACCCCGGTGGTCAATCATCACTCCTTTAGGAAATCCGGTGGAGCCGGAGGTATAAATAACATAGGCCAAATTTTCCGGTTCGCCTACCAGTTCCAGAGGAGTAAAGCCCGGCGCAGCAGGCCTAAGCCTATCCACTAATACCCGGTCTACAGTCTTCGGCCAAGAGAGTTTTTGCTCCACCTCAGCCTGAGTGAGCACTATGTTTACCTCGGCATTCTCCAGTAACTGCCAAAGCCTCTCTTGAGGATTATGGGGATCTAGCGGTAGGTAAGCGGCTCCGGACTTCAGAATTCCCAGTACCGCTACCACCTGTTCCCAACCTTTTTTCATCACTACTGCTACTAATGTATTAGGTTTGGCCCCTTTTTTCCGCAGGAGAACGGCTACTTCATGGGAGCGGTGGTGTAGTTCTGCATAGGTCAAGCTCCCCTTAGGAGAGAGCACTGCCGGAGCTGCTAACGGCTCTGAGACCATCTGGTTCATAAACAAATCCGTCAGTCTGGCCCCGGATACGGGGGCCGCTGTTTGATTGGCAGTCCTTCTTGCTGACAATCGCGGTACAACTACTAACTGCGCCGCCCGCTCTGCCCAG
>JANQHU010000466.1 GCA_028282485.1 Bacillota bacterium | reverse complement strand
CATGTAAGTGGTAATTCCGTTGGCAGCCACAAAAGAATTTAATCTGTCCGTCCAGGCTTGATCCACCTGAAAAAGAATACTGCCGCCTTCAAAATCTAGTTCACCAGGCCTGGGGTAGTCTTGGGGCAGATTCAGAACCGGAATCTCTCCCGCAAATTGAGTCAGCCAGTATTGCTCCTGTTGCTTGAAGGCAGCGGTGGGTAGTAATTGATTCTGCCAGGCAGTAAAATCTTTATATTGTACTTTCACTTCCGGTAGTTTGGCCCCTTTATATAAAGCCAACAGTTCTTCAAATAAAATCATCATGGAAGTGCCATCGGTGATAATATGGTGGGTATCCATTAAAAATAAAGTTTTCGACTCCCCTAAATTGGCTAAACCAACTCGGATCAAAGGTGCTTTGGCCAAATCAAAGGGCCGCACAAACTTCTGAATAATCTCTTCAATCTCTGCTGTCGAGGCCTGATTAAAGAACTCAAAATCAAAAGTTACTTCCGGGTGCACTATTTGGACCGGTTGATCATCAATCACTGTAAAAGAAGTTCGTAAAATTTCATGCCTTTGGATTAGTTTCTCGAAAGCTGCTTTCAGTGGGGCGCTCTCTCTAAAATCCTCGACTATTTTGGCTACTAAAATATTGTAACTGATATCCTCTTCACCCAATTGATTGAGGATAAATAGCCTCTTTTGGGCCGCCGACATTTCATAAAAGGCCTGCTCCGGGATCCGGGGAATGGGAGTTAAGTGGTCGGCGGTGTCTGGGTTATTTTCAGTTTCCGGCTGGGGGCCAGACGCCTTTTTCAAATCAGCTAACTTCGCCAAAATCTTCTCCGCTAGTAGCGCGACACTGGCTCCCTGAAGCAGATCGACAATGGAAATGGAGATCTCAAAGCCCATTTCGATCCGGTTCTTGACTTCCACAGCCATCATCGAATCGAGCCCCAAACTGCTAAGTGGTTGCTGCGGTTCAATTTTTTCCGGAGCCAACCGTAAGACTTTAGCTACTAAATTATTAAGATGAAAGGTCACCATTGCTAACTGTTTTTCCGGTTTTTCTGCCAAAATTTCTTCTAGAATATTTACTTCTACCTTGGTATTTTTTGCATTACCTTGCTGCTGCTTGGCCTCGAGGGCTAAGATCTCAGTGACCAGCGCGGGAACTTCTTTCAGAGGATAATAATTTTCTGCGAATCCGTCCCAGGATAAAATCGGGGCCACTATGGCATGGGGGATATTTTGATTAATTACTTTTTCCAAAACTATTTTACCTTTCGCCGGGCTAATAGTGCCGATCCCCTTTTGGCGATAATAATCCATCAAGTTCAGCTTGGCCGCCATGCCCACTTCCGACCAGGGACCCCAGCCAATACTTAAAGCCGCCTGCCCTTTGGCCATCCGGTAAGAAGCCAGCGCATCAATAAAAGTATTGCCGGAGGCATAGGCCCCTTGGCCCATGGCCACAAATAAGGCCCCCGTCGAAGAATACATCAGAAAAAAGTCCAGGGGTTTAGCTGCCAAGAGTTGATGCAGATTCCAAGTTCCATATACTTTGGGGGCCAAAACCCGTCGAAAGGTTTCGTCTGTCATATTTTGCAAAAGTTCATCTTGCACCATTCCGGCACTATGAATTACCCCCCGAATAGCTGGCCAGCCCTCTTGCTGATAATGGTCCAGATAAAGAGCCAGCTGCTTTTCGTCAGTAACATCAACCGCTGCCAGATGCACAGTTACTCCCATGTGTTCTAGTTTTTTAATAAAACTAAGCTTAGCAGCCGTCTCGCTCTCTGGAGCTACTTCACCCCACTGGGAACGGGGGGGAATAGGTCGGCGGGACATTAAGATTAAATGCCTGGCCCCCCGCTGGGCTAGCCATTCGGCAGTTACCATGCCGATGGCTCCAAAAGCCCCGGTAATCAAATAACTACTATTCGGTGCAAATTCTAGAGGAACAGGCTGGCTCTCCATTTTTTGGCGCGCAATGCGGGCCACCAACCGTTTCCCTTTTCGAAAAGCAATCTGGTCTTCTCGCTCCTGGTTGCAGATCTCCTTGAGTAGCAGGGCTAGTTCATGAGGATCACCTTCCGGGTCCAAATCAATCAGACCGCCCCAGACGGCTGGAGCTTCCTGATGGCCGATAACCCGCCCGATTCCCCAAATACTAGATTGAATTAAAGCCTGGGGCTGGGTAGCTCTCTCCATCATCTGGGAGCCGCGGGTCACGATCCATAGTTTTAAAGCTAATTTCCGGTCACTAACCTGACCCAGGATCTGTTTTACCGTGAGGCAACCCTCATCAGTTACTCTTTTTAAGGTATGGGGCGAAACTTCTTCGATCTCGAGGGCATTTAAGCTCCACAGATGAATAATTCCCTTCCAAAAAACTTCCTGCTGGTTACTTAGTTCCTCAAACAGATTTTGGATATGACCCGGTACCTCCGGATTGACATATGCTTTTTGCTGCTCTCCATCAAACCGAAAATCTTTACCGAGATAAACTAGAAAAGATTTCTCTCCTTGCTGGGCTAAGCTTTGGGTGAGCTCTTTAGCTAAGCCACGACCATCAGCAAAGATTAGCCAGCTTCCCCCTGGAGATACTGGTAAATTATTCTCTTCTTTTTTCTCCATGGGGATCCATTGCTGCTTCATGAGCCAATCTTCCGGATTACCAGCCTCATTATCTAATTCATTTTCTAAATTTTTACTAACCATCCCCAAAATTTCGGCGATTAAATTTCCTTTTTGATCATAAGCTCGGATATCACCCTGGATCTCTTGAGCAGTTTGCTTACTAATGCGGGCATGACAGAAACTGATTGGTTCCGGCCTGCCAAAATACTGAATTCGCTCAATTCGAACTGGTAAAAAAGTATTGGCCTTCATGGTTTCATCCCAGGAGGCCATAATCACCGTCTGGAAAAAATTATCGAGGACTACCGGATGCAAGCTATAAGTAGTAAAGTCCAATTCAATTGTTTCCGGAATCTGGATTTTAGCCAGTACCTCTCTCTCACCGCGCCACAGAGTCTCAATTCCTTGAAAAGCAGGGCCGTAATTAAAACCATTCTGCGCAAAAGTCTGATAACAAGCGGCTCCGGTGTATTCCTGCAGGCAACGTCTCCGGATCTCCCCTAAGGTTTCCCGGGTAGGTGCAGGTAGATTTAATCTCTTGCTTATCTTTCCAGAGGCATGCTGAGTCCAGACTATCTCCTGCCCTAGGATCCGACTGGATATAGCAAAACGACCGTTATCCGGGTTTAAAATAAATTGTAGTATGGGTGACTGACCTGCACTGATAAAGAAAGCTTTATCAAATTTTAGATCTTCAATTGTATAAAAGGCTTCCCCAAAATAAGATCTGGCCGAAGCCATGCCCATTTCCACATAACCTGCTCCGGGAAATACTTGGGCCCCCTGGATCTTATGGTCTACCAGATAGGGTAGCTGGGTGTTATTTATTTCTACTTCCCAAGTTGGCCTGGAGGTTTTTAAAGAGAGCCCCAGTAATTGGTGCTTCCCCTTCCCCAAACGGTACAGGGCTCCGGCCTCGGATTCATGCCAGTATCTTTCCCGCTGCCAGGGGTACAAAGGGAGACTAATAAAATTTTCTTTTTGGGGATAAAATTTATGCCAATCGAGGGGATAACCACTGGCATACAAATGGCCGAAGGTCTCCATGATAGTTGCCTGATCCTCGGTGTTTTTGTTAAGGGAGGGTAAGACTTTTCCGGTAATCTTTTGAGCCGCCAGGCATTCGGTGATAGCCGTTTTTAGCACCGGATGCGGGCCGATTTCCAGAAAGAGATCATACCCTTCCCGAATAATTTCATTAATTGCGGCTTCAAACTGCACCGCTTCCCGGACATTACGCCACCAATACTGGGCGTCGTATTCCGGGCCACGGCCTTTTGTTCCGGTAGCCGTGGAATAAATGGGCAGCCGGGCTGGCTGGGGCTTAATTGCTGCTAAGGAGCCCACTAATTCTCCTTGCAGAGGATCCATCATCAAGCTATGATAAGCAATATTTACTTTTAAAAAACGAGCAAAGACTCCTTGGCTTTCCAG